>DATCYD010000156.1:0-10598 GCA_036570465.1 Anseongella sp. | reverse complement strand
ATGTTCGAAATGTCCTGCCAGGAAATAGTCGGTGGAATATGCCTGGTAATTACCCAATAAATAGAAGCGATCAAAACTCAGTCCGGCATAGACATCCGAGTTCCCTGAGAAATGTTGAGCATCCATATAGTATAAAGACCGGTCATTTAAAAAGCCTCCGCCGGTAAGGCTGAAAGCGGAATGTCCCAGCAGGCCCAGCTTAAGGTACCGGTCATACACTGTGAGTGACAGCAAATCATAATCCACATCAGAACCACCCAGGGGAATGCCCTTACGATACATGACCCGCATCTGCGGCCAGGGAGAACCCAGGCGCCACCGTTCCCCCGGAAGACTCTTATACCGTTGCCCGAAAACAATTCCTGCCTGTACTCCCCACTCAAGGGCGTTATGTGCTGCAAAGGCCGGCGCGTTGCCTTCCGCCACCAGAGGATCATTGGCCTCAAAACGCCAGTCAGATTCTTTACGAAATGAATAATACTTCGTGTTCACCAGGGGAAGCCGTCTGGAATACTCCAGTTCAGTGCCCAGGGTAAGGCCATTGATGACCTCCCGCCTGGTGAAGAGGGATGCGAAACGACGCTCATAGATCTTTTTCACATTTCTTGCCGCCACCAGCGTATAGATGGTGCTCACCAACGTAGGTACGGGAGATTGACGATTGAAATCAGCCACTTCACTGCCTAGGTGGAAACCTACGTTCCCCTTGTGGAGGCGGTCGTATTCATATCCCCCTGCCAGCGACGGATTGATATGCCGGTTGGCAACGCCGTAGCGTACCCGTGGCGATACCCACCAGAAGCGTCCGTCTTCGAGCTTCTGATTGTAGTTTAAGGCCATTTCTACGGCAAGGCCTTCCACTGTATTGAACTTTACTCCGCCCAGAAGCGGCGATATCCGGTAGCTTCGTTTGTGGTAACGGTCCGTATATACATAGCCCGGGAAAAAGAACTTTCCGGGTTTAAAGCGATTATTCTCTGCGTCCACCGAATCCAGGTAGCTCTCGCTTTCTTTCAATCTTGCTATGCTATCTTTTTCATGATACCCCTCCCGTTCTTCGTCTGTCAGCGGTACCGGCCGGCGGGTGGTCCAGTAAGCCGAATCCTTCTTGTTGGCTCCTTCTTCGACCAGGACTATCTCATTGCTAAAGAAATCATCTTCAAACGCCATGGGTTTCTGATAGTGGTCATACACCGCCAGAAAATAACCCGAGAGCCGGAATTTGAGCAGCTTAATCCCATACTGAAACCGCATACTGGCGGGCATCCAGCTTTTTTGTCCACTTCCGGGGACGGATTCCCAGCTTCCGGGGTCGGGATCGGCTGTTTCCAGAAAAGTCTGCTGAATATTAAGTGAATCTACAATGTTTAACTGGGTGTTTTTGAACAGGGTCAGGTTCAGGCTGTGGATGCGCCAGTTATCATCCATTATGTAGATGTAACCTCTGAATACGGGATCATTGCGCCGTCGCGGCATCACAGCGATCTTATTCACCGTATAACCGTTTTCTTCAAACGAACCTTCCAGCCGGTAGCGATAATAGAACAGGGCATTATCGGCAATGGGTGACACAAAGCCGCGATTATTCAGCTGGTAGAGCAACAGATTCTGGTAAAAACTGAACAGCAGGTCCGAGGCTTCGTTGAAACTAAACCCGTTATTGTTCCCTGCCACCCTGGAAGAGTAAACCACTTCTTTATAGGTATCCCGCTCCCTTACGAATAGCTCTGACTGAGACTCTGAGAGATAGACGATCCCTCGATTGTTGGAGTCCAGCTCCAACGCGCGTCCCACGTCCATGCCCAGGAACTTTTCCGGGGCGTCATCCATGCGCTGCATGCTTTTAATATAGACGTTCACGCTATAATCCCTTTCCGCTTCCAGGTGATCACCTCTTCGTTCGATGGCTTTCCGGATGATCGCATAGGCCGGATCTTCCCGGCTGACGGTAATTGCGACGGTTTCCAAACGCAGCCGTTCGGCGGAAAGACTGACACTCAGGATCGTATCGGACATCAGCTCCAATGACCGGATTTCCTGCCGGTAGCCAATGCTTTTGAACGAAAGCTCCCAGGGTCCTTCCTTCAGGCGAAGGGAATAAACCCCGTTTTCATTGGCTGTGACGCCACGGCCACTGTCTCCGGCAAATACGCTGGCAAAAGGCACAGGCTCACCCAATGAATCGCTGACAGTCCCCGAAACAGACCATGTTTGTCCAAACGCGGAATGTTGACCGAAAACGAAAACCTGGAGGATGGCAAAGCTGGCTATAAGGAAATTCCTGAAACGGGGAGTCGATATCGGCATGAATAAATTGATCACGGTATAGTACAATAGATGCAATAATATTAAATATGGTTGCAATCAGTTCATTTTATTTTGAATTTAATACATTTGCCGGAAAGCCAATCAAACAAACTTATATATGTACGAAACACTTCAACCTGTTCTTCAAAAGGAACTGGTCGCTATCCGGGAAGCAGGCCTTTATAAGAATGAACGAGTCATTATTTCTCCCCAGGGAGCCGATATCCGGGTAAAAGACGGCGGTAAGGTGATTAATTTTTGTGCGAACAATTACCTGGGCCTTTCATCCCACCCCCGGGTGATCGAAGCGGCAAAAAAGACAATCGATGAACGGGGCTACGGGCTTTCCAGTGTCCGGTTCATCTGCGGGACCCAGGATATTCACAAGGAGCTGGAGCAACAGGTTTCCGCCTTCCTGGGAACCGAAGACACCATTCTATATGCAGCGGCATTCGATGCGAACGGCGGGGTCTTTGAACCGCTGTTCAACCAGGAGGATGCGATCATTTCCGATGAACTGAACCATGCTTCTATAATAGACGGCGTACGCCTATGCAAGGCGGAACGCCACCGGTATAAGAATGCCGACATGGAAGACCTGGAAGATAAGCTAAAAGCTACCCAACACAAGCGCCACCGCATTATTGTCACAGACGGTGCGTTTTCTATGGATGGCACCATCGCCCCTCTGGATAAGATCTGTGACCTGGCAGACAAGTACAAAGCGCTGGTCATGAGTGACGAAAGCCACTGCACCGGTTTCCTGGGCAAGACGGGCCGGGGCGCTCACGAACACAACGGCGTCATGGGCCGGGTGGACATCATCACAGGAACCCTCGGAAAGGCGCTTGGTGGTGCTTCAGGCGGATTCACAAGTGGAAGAAAAGAGATCATAGACCTGCTTCGCCAACGGTCCCGGCCATACCTGTTCTCCAATACACTTGCTCCCGCCATAGCCGGGGCGTCCATCGCCGTATTCGATCTGCTGAGCCAAACCACCGGTTTGCGGGACAAGCTGGAACAGAATACGCTCTATTTCCGCGAAAAAATGACCGCTGCCGGCTTCGATATCAAGCCAGGCATCCACCCCATCGTTCCCATTATGCTGTACGATGCCCTTTTGTCTCAGAAGTTCGCAACCCGTTTGCTGGAAGAAGGTATTTACGTAATTGGCTTTTATTACCCGGTGGTAGCCAAAGGCCAGGCCCGTATTCGTGTCCAGATTTCTGCCGCGCATGAGCAGAAACACCTTGATAAGGCTGTTTCCGGGTTTGTGAAGATCGGGAAAGAGTTATCGGTCATATAGTCGCTGCGCGACTGTTTAAACTACAAGATTATGGAAAGGAAATGGGTTGGTTTATTGACAGGCATGGCGCTTTTTTGCGGGTCTTTGCTGAATGGCTGCGGATCGGGGCCGGGAGCAGGAGATGCCAGGATGGTTTTTGAGGATACCATCCCTTGTGCGGATTGTCCGGGGATTATTATGAATGTGCAGTTTGACACAGCGACGCATTCCTATATTCGAACAATGACTTACCTGGAAGCAACGGACTCTGAAAATGACGCCACATTTACATCGAAGGGGGCTTACAAGACGGAAAAAGGATATAAAGGAGACGAGAACGTGTTACTATATGTGCTGGAAGGGTCTCCTTCCGGTGGGGAACAGGTGTTTTTAGCTGAAGGGGACTCTGCGATCACCGCACTTGACGGCAACCGCGAGATCATCCGTTCACAGCTGAACTTCACGCTCCGGAAAAAGGAATGATTCTCAGGACCAGCATTCCCGTTCAGCTCAGGACATTTTCAGTCTCTTCTGAATATCCTGCACCCAGCTTTTAAATTTTTTGTCTGTATCGATCAGGTCATCCACGGTTTGACAGGCATAAATAACGGTGGAATGATCCCGGCCACCGAAAAACTGGCCAATGGACTTAAGAGAAGCCTTGGTGTGACTTTTGGCCAGGTACATGGATATCTGGCGCGCCTGAACGATCTCACGTTTCCGTGACTTCGATTTTACAGCATCTACAGGAATTTCAAAATAGTCGCAAACCAGCTTCTGAATGTACTCAATGGAAATTTCCTTGTTGGAATGCTTGATAAAGTTTTTGAGCATCTGCCGGGCCAGGGGAAGATCAACTTCCTTCCGGTTCAGCGTCGATTGGGCCAGCAGGGAGATCAAAGCACCTTCCAGATCGCGCACGTTCGAATCGATATTATGCGCCACGTATTCGATTACCTCATCCGGCAGAATGATGCCATCGGCTTTCATTTTTGTTTGCAGGATGGCGATGCGTGTTTCCAGATCAGGAGATTGCAGGTCAGCTGACAGCCCCCATTTGAACCGTGAAAGCAAGCGCTCTTGCACACCCACCAGGTCTTTAGGCGGTTTATCGGAAGACATTACGATCTGTTTTCCACTGGTATGCAGGTGGTTGAAGATGCTAAAAAAGACTTCCTGCGTTTTTTCCTTGCCCGAAAAGAACTGAATATCGTCAATCAGCAGGACATCGATCAACTGGTAAAAGTTGACAAAATCATTGATGGTGCTGTTCTTCACCGAATCAATGTATTGCTGCACAAACTTTTCGGCCTGCACATACAAAACCATTTTGTCGGGGTGATTCGGTTTGACTGCCGACCCCACCGCCTGAATAAGATGTGACTTCCCCAGTCCTGTTTGCCCATAAAGGAACAGCGGATTAAACGAGGTACCTCCCGGCTTGGCTGCCACGGCAAAACCCGCCGAACGCGCCAACCGGTTGCAGTCTCCCTCAATGAAATTATCGAAAGAATATTTTGGATTCAGCTGCGGATCGATATTCACCTTTTTCAATCCGGGGATCACGAAGGGGTTCTGAATAGAGGCATTGATGTTCACCGGCATAGGAACCGCCTGGTTTTTAAGCTCTCCGTTACTGCTGGTGGGGATGTTAATGGTGTAGGGTTTCTTCTCTTCCGCCTTCTCCATAATGATGTTGTACTCCAGTCGCCCCTCCACACCCAAATGATGTTTAATGGTTCGCCTCAGGAGGGAAACATAATGCTCTTCAAGCCATTCATAGAAGAACAAACTCGGCACTTGAATGGTCAGGATTTTGTTTTCCAGCTTAATCGCTTTAATTGGCTCAAACCATGTCTTAAAGCTCTGCGCCGGAACGTTGTCTTTGATGATCCGCAGACAATTTTCCCATACCCCATGACAAGTCTTCTCCATACTTGGAATCGTATTAATTTGATTTACAGATAATCTGAAAACGAGGCGGTGTCTCCAGATGCTTCTTCAATAATATAACAAAAATGTTAATAAAAAAAGGATTTTCGCAAAAAGTCAAAAATTGCATTTTTACCACCATAAGGGGCATTTTTTCCCTCCTCAGAGGAATCGGGGAAACAGGTTATCCACAAAAGTTGATAAGCTATTGAAACTGACAGTAAAGTGAACAAATTATTAACAAATGGATTAACTGGTGACCTGCGAATAACTCAGTTTCTGTATTCACCAAAGACCTCGCGCAGCTTTCCGGCGATCTCCCCGAGGGTACATCCGGCTTCGGTACTTTCTAAAATGAAAGGCATCAGATTTTCGGTACCGGTGGCAGCGCTCCGAAGCGCTTCAAGCCTCTCTGTCACGGCGTCATTGTCACGTGACGAACGCAAATGCAGCAGTCTGTCCATTTGTACCTTCCGAATGGATTCATCCACCCGAAAACCAGTGGAACGGGACTGCTCTTGCATAACAAAACGATTCACTCCAACAATCACTTCATCGCCTGCTTCCAGCGCTTGTTGATACCGGTAAGCTGATTCGCCGATCTCCCGTTGAATATACCCGGCCTCAATGGCAGGAACCGATCCGCCCATATCATCGATTTTACGGATGAAAGCCCAGGCCGCCGCTTCCAGTTCATCCGTGAGAGTTTCAACGAAATAGGAACCCGCCAGAGGATCAGCAGTAGCAATTACACCACTTTCAAAGGCAATGATCTGTTGCGTCCTGAGTGCAATACGGGCCGCCTCTTCCGTCGGAAGCGAAAGTGCCTCATCATAGCCATTGGTATGCAGGGATTGCGTTCCGCCCAGCACCGCCGCCATGGCTTGAAGCGTCACCCTCGAAATATTGTTCCGGGGTTGCTGTGCGGTGAGCGCCGAGCCCGCCGTCTGCGCATGAAACCGCAACTGCTGAGCCCTCGGTTCGGTAGCGCCCAGTTCCGATGTGATCCGGGCCCACATCCGTCTCGCCGCCCTGAACTTGGCTATCTCTTCGAAAAAATTGTTGTGACAATTAAAAAAGAATGAAAGCTGCCTGGCGAAAACATTGATATCCAGCCCCTTTTCAAGCGCGGCCTGCAGGTAAGCCCTTCCATTCGAGAGCGTGAATGCCAGCTCCTGCGCAGCGGTAGCCCCCGCTTCCCGGATATGATATCCCGAAATAGAAATCGTATTCCACCTTGGTAATTCCCTGCTGCAATATTCGAAAATATCAGTAATGATCCGCATCGAAGGCCTGGGTGGGTAAATGTAGGTGCCGCGCGCCGCATACTCTTTAAGAATATCATTCTGGATGGTTCCCGAAAGCCTGCTCAGGTCAGCCCCTTGTTTTTTGGCCAGGGCCACATACATGGCCAGCAGAATGGAAGCCGTGGCATTAATAGTCATGGAAGTACTAACTGTATCCAGCCGGATATCCCGAAAAAGCTCCTCCATGTCACCCAGCGAGTCAATGGCCACCCCCACTTTTCCAACCTCCCCTTCCGCCAACGGATGATCGGAATCATAGCCGATTTGGGTAGGCAAATCGAAAGCCACCGAAAGTCCGGTGGTTCCCTGCTGCAGCAGATAATGATAACGCTTATTGGATTCTTCTGCCGTCGCAAACCCGGCATATTGCCGCATTGTCCATAGCCTGCCACGGTACATATCCGGCCGAACCCCTCTGGTGTACGGAAAAACACCTGGCATTTCCACCATGGGCCGGCAGCTGGTATATACTTCCCGGATCTCGATACCCGATGTGGTTTTTACTTTCTTTTCCATACATCCTGTTTAATAATTATCCCGCAAAGGAAGTTTCTCCGCAAGATCAATCAGAAGAACGCCCTGACCTCTTCCCTCAGGCTGGCAAGCACATCCTGATAAGGATCTTGTTCCAGCGAACTCATCCGGCTCAAGACAGCCCGGTTCAGGTCCATGCCCGATGCATCCTCAGGAAGGGTCCGGACCACATCGTTGATCATCGAAACAGTCCGGTCCTTGAGCGAACGGATCCTTTGCCAGCTTATCTCCGACACATACAGCTGCTGCGTGATATTGTGTTCGAATTCTGCCCGTATTTCAGCGATCAGCTGAGCGTTCAACTCCGTGGCGCTGATACCCGTCCGGTGATTTCGCAGCAACAAGCTGGAAGGAGTAATCCGTTCCACCAATAACACCAATCGCTCATAAGCCTGCAGCTGCAAAGGCAAGGTTTGCCCTTGATTCGGCTGCCGTTTACCGGCTACCTGTTTCAAGATCAGTACAGCAACTGCCAGGACCGCAATCGCGGGAACCAGAATTTTCAAAAGATCCATGAAGTAAGCTTCGTTTTCCATACATATCGTCTAAAACTCCTAACTTTGTACAAAGTTATCAAAAAATGACAACAGGACTTGTAAGCTTTACCCAAGGAGCGCTCAATGAACTAAAGAACCTGATAGCCGAAAAGCAACTGGATGACTCACATGGTCTCCGGGTAGGTGTAGAGGGCGGCGGATGTTCGGGCATGAATTACATCCTTGGATTTGACGAGAAAAAAGAAGGAGACCAGGAATTTGAAGTGGAAGGCATTCGCGTTTTTCTCAACAAGGCGCATGGACTCTACCTGGCCGGCATGGAAATCGACTTTCAAAATGGCCTCGACAACCGTGGCTTCACGTTCTCCAATCCCAACGCAACCAGCACGTGTGGGTGTGGGACTTCCTTTTCGGTATAGTTTCTGGCTGCTGGTTGCTGGTTAGGGCGGATATTACCTAACTTTTCCTATTTTTACAAATCGGTTCCCGCACATGGCATACCTGGAAGATATTAAAGTTGGAATTCAATCGGTGAGTGCGAACAGGCTGCGCAGCATCCTTACTGCACTTATCATTGCCATTGGCATCATGGCCCTGGTGGGTATTCTCACCAGTATCGATGGGGTCAAGAAGAATATCAATGAAAATTTTGCCGCCATGGGGGCTAACTCATTTACCATCCGGAACCGCGGGTTCAACCTGCGGATTGGCCGGGGAGGAGAACGTCCCAAACCGTTCCCACCCATTACCTACGACGAAGCTATGGACTTTAAAACACGCTTCCAGTATTCGGATGTGGTATCGGTTTCTGATAATATCAGCGGAAGTTCTACGGTAAAATACCAGGGCATTCAAACCGACCCGAACGTCCGGGTGATCGGTGGAGACGAGGATTGGCCAAACGCATCGGGCTATGAGATCGGTCAGGGTCGTAATTTTTCTGCCAATGAGATCAATTACGCCAACAGTGTGGCTATTATCGGAAGTGATATCAGTCAGCGGGTGTTTGGAGATAAAGACCCTATTGACAAGGTCATTGCCATCGGGGCCAACCGCTTTAAGGTTATTGGCGTTTTTAGTGACAAAGGTGACGCAATCATTGGCCCGGGAGACCGCTTTTGCCTGATCCCTATTTCCAAGGCGGAGCAGTTGGAAGCCAGCGAAAACACCAGTTATACGATCACAGTCATGGCTGACAACCCTCAAATGATTGAAGGGACCATCGGCGAAGCCACTGGTTTGCTGAGAAACATCCGCAAGCTAAGCACCCGGGAAACTGATAATTTTGATATCACCAAAAGTGATGCTTTTGCAACGACCCTTATTGAGAACCTGAAATATGTCAGCTATGCGACGATTGCCATTGGCGCTGTTACCTTGATCGGGGCGGCCATTGCCCTGATGAACATCATGCTGGTGTCGGTCACTGAACGGACCCGGGAAATTGGCATCCGGAAATCAATCGGAGCTACTCCCACGGTTATCCGTCGGCAATTCCTGATTGAAGCCATTGTCATTTGCATTTTAGGCGGAATCGGAGGCGTCTTTCTTGGCCTGGCCGTGGGCAATATCCTTTCTCTGATCATCGGAGGCACTTTTGTAATCCCCTGGCTTCCCATGTTGCTGGGCATTGGACTATGTATCGGCGTAGGCGTTGTTTCAGGTCTTTATCCTGCGGTGAAAGCATCCCGCCTTGATCCCGTGGACGCATTACGCTACGAATAAACGCAGCACCTTACGACCATCCCGCAGCTGTTACTGTTCCGCGGCAGCCAGGTGTTGTTCCCATTTCCATGCCGAAGCCACCATTTCGTCCAGCCCCAGTTCCGCTTTCCAGCCCAGCTCCTGATTCGATAAGGAAGTATCGGCATACACCATTTCGATGTCGCCGGAACGGCGCGGACCAATGGTATAATTCAGATCGACTCCGTTTACCTTCTCAAAAGCGCGGATCACTTCCAGAACAGAATAGCCCTGTCCTGTACCGAGATTGAAAAACTCGATGGATGACTGGTTTTGGCCGGCGATCAATCGCTGGCAAGCCTTTACATGGGCTTTGGCCAAATCCACTACGTGAATGTAATCCCGGACGCCCGAGCCATCAGGTGTATTGTAATCATCCCCGAAAACGGTTAATTTTTCCCGCTTTCCGATGGCGGTTTGCGTAATGTAAGGCATCAGGTTATTGGGTACTCCGCGAGGCAGTTCGCCGATTATTGCGCTAGGATGAGCGCCTACCGGATTGAAATAACGCAAAGAGATGGCCTTGAGCGCTGTGGCGCCAGCGGTGTTCCGGAGGATGTCTTCGCACATCTGCTTGGTGTTGCCATAAGGAGATTCGGCTTGCTTAATGGGGGCCGATTCCGAAACCGGGAGCTCGTCGGGTTGTCCGTACACTGTACAGGAAGAAGAAAAGACAAGATCAGGTACGCCGGCTTCCAGCAAACATTCGAGTAAATTGATGGTCGAATACAGGTTATTCCGGTAATAAGCCAGGGGTTTCTGCACCGATTCTCCTACTGCCTTGAAGGCGGCAAAATGAATGACGGCGGCCAGATCAGGATGTTCGGACAATAATTTCTCCACCGCTTCCCGGCTGCCGGCATCGGCCTGATAAAATGCAGGACGACGGCCCGTTATCGCCTCAATTCCATCCAGTACCGATGCTTCGGAATTGCTCAGGTCATCGATTATTACCGGCTCATGTCCGGCATTGATAAGTTCTACCACGGTATG
>DATCYD010000155.1:0-6275 GCA_036570465.1 Anseongella sp. | reverse complement strand
AGAACCCGCTAAAACCAATTTTAAATTGCTGCAAGATGGCATCCGGGCCTTCGGCACGGGATATCTGATGGCGGGGAAATTTCGAATTGATGAGGCGATTGCCGGTGCTGCACGGGTGGCACACCTGGCCGCCAAACTTCTAACACGTGACTTATCACCAGTACAGCAGTTTAACGGCCAGAATCTCAACCTACTGAATATAGCGCATCCGGAATGGAATTTTCTGAATAAGTTGAAACGGCAGCCAGATAAATCTTCATTTTATTATTGGTATCACACGGTCCAATTATTAACAAGTGATAGTTGGCGGTAAAGCCGCTGATGGTTACACAACCTGCCGGCCATCCGGAAAAGCCATTTTTTACGCGGAAAGCGACGGCTGAATGCTGAGCTCCGACGCTGGAAACTTTTTTCAACTTTTGGCAAAAATCATCAAATTTTGCCAAAAGTTGACTTCGACCTAACCAAAATGATTCTGTTACCTTTTTATGCATATTTGTAACATGAAATCGGTACACAAAGAGATATTTAACCGAATAGGTACGCTTGAAGCAGGGTCTATCGTATTCCCTACGGATTTTAGGGGTATAGGTACTGAGGCCGCAATCAAGACGGCTCTGTATCGCATGGCGAAAGAAGGTCAGTTAGAACGATTAGCCCACGGTATTTACTATCTGCCTAAAAGCCATCCGGTATTAGGCAAGTTATTGCCTTCGCTTGAAGAAGTTGCCCATGCAGTTGCCGAACGTGAACGGGTACGCATACGCCCAGCTGGCGCATATGCGGCTAATAAGTTAGGCTTGTCCACACAGGTTCCAACCCAACAGGTTTATATCACCGATGGACAGCCCCGGCAAATTAAAATCGGAAAAGGCAGCATCAAGTTCAAGCCCACAACGCCAAAGAAATTCGCAATGACAGGGCAAATCAGCAGCTTATTGATCCAGGCGCTGGAGGAAATGGATCTCAAAAAAATTTCCCCGGAAACGAAAGCCCGTATCACGCAACTGCTTGAAAAAGAGGCTACTAAAAATCTTCTGGAAAACATTAAACTTGCCCCGGCAAAGGTGAATGATTTCCTTATTAACATCTATTTTAAACCTACCAGCAATGACAAAATGGCTCTAATTACCTGAAAATGATTGGCTGACCACCACTATTTTCCTCGGAGCTGGAAATGGTCATTTTCAGGGTCAAAGTTGTAACAAATTTTTACTTTATTTGTTACAAAAAGCTACGGCTGTACGAGCCATATTTCTATGCGTGCTGCCCATCAAATAGCGATTTCAATAATTCCAAGGCTTTTTGCTTCTCCCTTGTCCGCCCGGCACGGATTGCATCGATGAGAGCCAGCATTTCGTATAGCGTACCGTCACCTAAAGCCACCAGAACCGCTTTCGGGTACAGCGGCGTAATCGCTTGACCTCGCACTTTCCCTTTCTGGGAAAGCCAGACATACATTGCTTCGGAAAGAAAATAATTGGCCAATATGGGAGCTGAATGCGCCGTTGGGACAACACGAACGAACGAACGGGCCGGGTTCGACGGGAAAAACGTAGGGCAAGCCGTAACGAATAAATTCCAGCAAGGCATTTCGAAAAACCTTCTTCTTTGCCGGATCCAACAACCCGGCAATTCTGGAACGGTTCAACGACTCGCTGATCTCGAATGGACTGATCGATAAGGCCAACGCCAGATCTTTATTAAGCCATCCATCTCCCAATGCGATCATTTTTAATAATACTGCCACATTCAGTGGACGCATGCCGTTATGCTGTTTCATAATAGACAGAATACGATCTGTATTATTAATCGCAAATCGCGAATTGCAAATCAAGAATTAGCGTCGATAGCCCTTATGTTTTTTTATCAATTATCCACCGTTTTCTCGGAACACAGGAAACAAAGTGGAAATATGAGGTGACTGACTAAGTTTTTTATATGGGAAGAACTTTCGATAAGGTTACCGAGATGTTGCTCATTTCATTTTAAATAGCCCATTGTCGCAAAAATATACCATGTTTGCGACAATGGGGACTCGGTGGAACTCCCGCCCTCTTCCAATGCCCCTGCCAACGATCCGCCCCCCTAACATCACCCGTTTCTTCAAGAAAAGTTTATCACATTCAAGTAGCCCAACTCAAAGGGATCAAAAAAGGGAGCGATCCCTCATTAAATCTACCTTTGTTTTGTGTCATCAAATACAATAACGATGACACAGATCTTTACTTCGCTCACGGAGCGGGAGCTTCGGGAGCTCATTACGGAACAGGTGCAGACGGCGGTGAAGCCGCTGATGGTTACGCAGCCTGCCAATCATCCTGAAAAGCCTTTTCTTACGCGGAAAGAGACAGCTGAGTTGCTGGGCGTCTCGCTGGCTACGCTTCACCTTTGGGAGAAGGCGGGTATTCTCAAACCGGAGCGGATCGGGCGACGGGTGCTTTATACTATGGAAGCGGTCCGCGAAGCAGTAACGAAGGAGAAGGCCGAGGACCAGGCGTTATCCTTAAAGTAAGCACAGCTCGGGAAGCGACTCACCTGGATAAAAGCAGGGACTTTGCCGCCGGGACCACCGACTCATTTTCAGAAGGAGCAAGTTTGTGTTTTTGTCATACAAAAACTCTTCCGGCGGGGCCGGAAGCAAACTTGCCTGCTGCTCCCGGTGGTCGCATCAGGGAGCTGCCTGACGGCAGATAGGTTTTAACGAGCAATTGCTTTCAACGACCGAGTAGTCCATCGAGGTCTTTGCCCTTGTGATAAAAAAAGCGCCGGAGGTGTGGATGTGGTACAATGCCGCGAAATCGACGTACGCCTTGTCCATGATATATATCGCCCCCGGAACCGGAACAAGGACATCAAGCACGTTGCTGTCGTGGTATTTGCCATCGGTGATCAGGATAAAGGAAGGTATGCTTCCCCTTAGGTCCAACAACGTGTGGACCTTTATGGCCCCACGTGAATACTTTCCCGGTGCCCAACTGAACAGTTTCAGACTCAGGGAGATCGTTGTCGAATCCAGGGCGAACACCTCATTTTCAACATCAATATTTGGAATCCGGCAGTTTACATACATCGGTCTGACCTGTTCGATCAGGTACTGCCCGAATTCTGCGAATATCCTGCAATCCCTGCGTTCATTCGCTCGAGACAGGGAAGATTGATTCACATAACTCCTTATCCCGAGGTGGTATAGCTTGTTTTTATGTGCTTTCAGGCAAACACAGATGTCCCTAAGGGAATTTCGAGAAGTCAGCTGGCCGAAGAACAATTGGATAAACTGGTTCCAGCAGTTGAAGTTCCTTGTTCGGAAGTCACCGTTGTATTTCGAAACGCACTTCTCAAACTCATACCGGTTAATGAACTGTAAAAGTTGGGCAAAAACATATTTCCCTGAATTCATGGGCCTCAATTTTTTTAAGGCCCTAAATAAAGGTCAAATCAAATCAAAAAATCAAAGAACGATTATAACTTGTTTTTATTCAATGTGTTACAAATATTTTCAAAAACTTAACGCATCACTAATACTTTACAATAAACTAGCGATAAGTTCACCATGAAATATCGTATAAGCCTCGCAATCTCAGTGGGAAGCCTTTCCAGTCTTAGTTGTCTTAATATTGAAAATCAATAGTATATCTATGTCTCACCCAAGGACGATTAGCTCAGAGTCAGGAAATTTCACTTTTAACAAATGGCTGATTTCGTCGAAACCCGCATGAATGTTTATGATTCTTTTTGTTTCAGGGCCCAGGGAGCCATCAAGCCATCGAAGTGTACACAGGGAAGAAAGGCCGTATTTTCTTCGACCTTGACATGAAAGCCTGATCCTGCCGAGTGAAGTTCCGTTATACCGTCTTGACGAACCTGGCTGATATCGGTCGTCGTGTAGCTGTATCGGGTGAAAAGGTCGTTCGAGCGTTGTACTTGTTGGAACGTTTGCAGCAAAATAAATTAGGCTTTATATTCAAAGGAGGAACGGCTTTACGGATACCGACCTCAGTTACGAAAGTAGCTTGTTTCTCATTTTTTCATTTCGCTTTCTTGCCGGCTTTAGTATGGATAATCCGGACCATGCTGACCCCTCTGGAGCGACAATCCGGAGCATGTTGACCCCTTATTAAATGGGTTTTGATTTCTTGAGTGATCATTTTTCAATAAAGAAGATCACTACTGATGGCAGAAAAATCATTGCCAGGGAGTTAGGCATCAGCAAAAACACGGTTAAGCACTATCTGGAAAAGGCAGCAGCCGACCTGCTTTAAGGAAAATGGACCTTTTTACCGCCCCAGCTTGTCGAGAACATCCTGGACCATTTGCCTCGCCATCTCCGGGTCTACGCCGGTTCTTTTTGCCAGTGCTTCTACATCCGGTTGGCGGCCGCTGTTGATTTCCGGCAAGGCCAGTGAGAGAAATTCATTCAATTTATCCAATGCTTCGGTTTGTTCCGGCGAAGCCGGTTTCTCAAATAGGGCGCTGTACTGAAGACTGACGTGCTGTTTCTTCAGGATGGTTTGCGCTGTAGTGAGCATGCTTGCATTGACCTGGAAATCAGGATCGGGAGCCAGCTCATACCCGTGTTGATTGAGCTTCTTTATGAGCGCCTCGAAGCCGCGGACTGTCATCGCGGAGACCAGTAGCAATTCTTCCTTTTCATCATAATAGGCGGTGGCAAAATGCGGGTGATCGCTCCACCTTTTCAGGGAAAGGCGGTATACGCCGTCGTTGTATTCGATCCGGAACGATGTCTCCAGATCGCTGTTGGTAAACGCGTCGTCATCATATTCAGCAAAATGATGTTCAATGCGGTCGTCTTTATGGACCATGAAGGGAAGTGTCGCTCCGTTCATCAGCATCATGTAAGGGAGCGGATTTCTCTCCACGTTTTCAAGGATCTCCGCGTCTTTTTCAAACCACTCACGGGGATTCAGCTCGGAGGCATAATATCGGATATCATCCGGTCTGAAACTTTGATAATGGCCGATGGGTCCATAACTTTGCCAGCACATGCCGTTGAACGCGATCAGGTTGAACCATAAAGCGACCGGATGTTCGGATAAAATCTGGGTAACTCCGGTCGAATAGAGCAGGAATTTTTGGGAAGTAAATACATCCTGCATTTCATAAAAGTCTTCCGCGGGACGACCGGTAATGACGCTGAAACTGAATCGCCATGGTTGTGCGGACTGCTGCCGAAGATAGGTGCGTTCCTGCTCAGTCAAGTCTTTCACCGCACTGTGATTCAGGTATTTTTGGATCAATCCGCCTTTTTTAAAAAGCTGGTGAGCGATGTACTGCGCCTTGAAATAGTTAACCCAGCTCGGGTCGAAATTCCGTGTAATATGCCGGTAAGGTGCAAGACGATTATCCATTTCCCGGTCAAGTTTTTCCCTGTCTGCCGCATAATAAATCAGGAAGTCGTCCAATATGGACAGGCCCCCCTCGGTGGTTTTCCGGCAATGGTCCTGAATGGCTTTATAGTCTGTCATATCAAAACAAAGGTAAATGATTGGCTAGAGTTTCAAGATATTGCAAAATCCATATAAAAAGTTTATGTTTGCGTTTAACTACGTTTTTCGTAGTATATCGAAAACGAAAGCTAAAGGCGGCAACAAATGAAGCCATGACTATTGAAGAGTATGTGAATAATACCAGGGCTAAGGGAATGTATTCCTTTTCCTGGGGCAAACTGAAAGGAAATTTTGACCTTTCGGATAAGGCATTATACCAGGCGCTGTTCAGACTTAGCGCAAAAGGAAAGATCGCTTTAGTACGCAGGGGATTTTATGCCATTATTACTCCGGAATATTCGCGGTATGGCATGTTACCTCCTCATTTATTTATTGACGATTTAATGAAATCGTTAAATAAACGGTACTACATAGGCTTATTTTCAGCAGCAGCTCTTCATGGGGCCGCCCATCAACAGCCTATGGAATATTACGTCCTAACCGAAAAGCCTGCTTTAAGAGACATAAAAAATGAAAAGCTGAGTATCAATTTTTATGTCAAGAAAGACTGGTCGGAGGACGATATTGTTCAGAAAAAAACAGATGCGGGTTATATTAATGTGTCGTCCCCTGAATTAACCGCATTGGATCTGCTAAATTACGGAAGCTTTGGGATTAATCGCATCTTCACCATACTTCAGGAACTATCGGAGGTAATGAAAGCTCCGGATCTGACCCGGGCTGCCCGAAACTATGCACAGACAACAACCGTCCAAAGGCTGGGCTACCTCTTAGACAAGGAAATCGGAAATGCAAAGCTGGCCGGAG
>DATCYD010000154.1:0-3477 GCA_036570465.1 Anseongella sp. | reverse complement strand
TTATTCCGTCTTTACTTGGAAAGCTACTGATTTAAGAATCAGAAATATACCGGGAAACCACGACAACTACTACACCTTTGATCAATTTGGGGTTGATGCTTACTATCCGGAGCGTCGCCGGCCCCCTGTCCTTTGAATTTTTTTTTGCAGGGCGTTCAGCTCAAGTTTCATCTCAATCCTTTCTTCTTCGAGCTTTGTATACTGCTTTTTGAAGTCTTCCAACTGGGTCTTCAGATCCGCTACCTGGTCTTTTAAGATGGAAATGGTTTCATCTTTTGCGGCAAGCAGCTCCTCTTTATGCGCCAGCTTTACGACTAATTCTTCCATTTTTTTGATGGACGGATCCGGCGTTTCTTTTACGGAGATACCCGCGTCACCCTGTTCCCTCATGGCATTGGCTTTGTCCAATGCTGCCTGTTCTTTACCCGGCTGAAACATCGCTCCTTCGTCATTCTTCCAATAAGATGAAGCTATATAGAAAACTTTTTCCAGTTCCTTTTTGAGCTTGTTGGAAACCCCTGTCCTTCCGCGTTCGATATCGGAAATAGAACCCTGCTTCATGTTTAAAGCCAGAGCAAATAGAGGTTGACTCAATTTTACTTTCGCTCTTATTTTTTTTACCTTCTGATTATCAGACATTTGCGAATAGTTTGACAAAAAACTATATAGAATACTTTTATTTTAATAGAAAACTATATAGTTTTGTTGATGTAAAGATAGTGGTTTATGCAGTTATGCACAAATTCTGTGAAAAAATTTCAAAGGCTGAGCTACGTTTCATCCGCGAGCACGCCCCGCGGGGATTATGGAAAATGGTTCAGCTTAAAACCGGCAAAACAAGATCTCAGGTAGATTACCAGTTGCGCCTACATCCCGAAAAGCAGGATTCGGTAATTACAGGGACAGCCAGGGAGTTGCTCGAAGCCATCACAGGGCTTCGGTACCGTTCGGAATCCGGGTCAGGTGGAAGTTGACCCGGAGAGACTTCGGGGAATGTTGCTTGTCGCAGCAAAACAGGGTACCGAAAAAGTGTTTTCGGAAATCTGCAGCCAGCAACCTCTTATCACTAAATCGGAAGCTTTCCGTAGACACGGAAGGACAGATGTAGAACGGTGGATCCAGGAAGGTTTAGTGAAACCGGTCATTCTGGGAGGTAAAGCAAGGAAAAAATTTATCGACAGTAGAAAGCTGGAAGTAGTAGCCAAGTCCAGTAATCGCATAACCTATCTGCCGGTGGCAGAAAGGTAAGGGAAGTTTTTTTCTTCCGTAAACGCTCTTTGACATGCAGGGACGAAGCATTACCCGGTGAGGAGCCGGGAATTCCGCGAAGGTGTCAACATCCGAAAACGCGGAGGCAGGTGCGGAAGGCGCTCGTGCAGCCCCATCCAAGTACCCGGATCGTACGATCTGACGTGAGTAGTCCTAAACTTAAATAACCGGCAGAAGAGAATTCATGGCGGGCTCGCTTCCCGCTGCCGGTTCTATATAGATGATTGATCATTTGTCCGCATTGCCTTAATATGTCGCGATGGTTTATGAGATCACCCCTTTTCAATTAAATCTACTCATGGAGCATGCCACCGAAATGGGAGCAACTTGCGCGTTGGTGAGATGTGGTAAACTGAAGCCTTATCTAAAAAAGTCGGAGGCATTCCGCCTATACGGCCGTTCCAATGTAGAGAAATGGATCGACAAAGGTTGGATAACTCCCCGTAAAGACGGAAATCATTCTGCCGCCTGGCGAATCGACCGCATGGAATTGGAAGCCACGCAAAAGGCATTCTGTCAGCGACTGACCTTCTAACGGCTTGCTTTGCGCAAATCCTCTAATGCTGACCATTATTAACCTTTTAAGTTATGTCGACTTTTAATCGCTACGAAACTATTAACCGGGAAGTCTCTCTTGTTGACCTGCTTTCCCGCTTGGGTCATGAGCCGGCTCGCAGGTCAAGAAAGGAACTCATTTATTTGAGCATGCTTCGGGATAATGATACCAGTCCTTCGCTCTCGGTGAATGACCAGCTGGGCGTGTGGTACGATCACGGGCTGGGAAAAGGTGGTTCGGTGATCGATTTCGGCCTTTCCTACTGGAACACGACTTCGGTGAAAGAGGTAGCCGAGCGGATCGAGCGTATATTTAGCGGAGAGCTTACCCAGGACTTCTCAGCTACTGAAAAGAAACGCCGTCCCCGTCTTCCGGTGAAAGTTCCCCATTACCTGATAGAAGACGTTAAGGATATTGGGCAGAATCCGATCATTTCCGACTACCTTTCATCCAGGGGTGTCCTGAATGTTGCTGATCATCTTCTCCGGGAGGTTTATTATTATGTAGAAGATGAAAAAAAGCAGCGCAAGCATTTCTTCAGCGCTGGCTGGCAAAATGAAAAAGGGGGATGGGAGGTACGGAACAAGTATTTCAAGGGGTGCCTGGGGCACAAGGATATCAGTTTTATTCCTGGCGAGGATAACAAGCTCGTGCTGTTTGAAGGTTTCCTGGATTACCTGAGCTGGCTGCGTTACCAGAAAGAAGAAGGAAGAGAGGCAAAAGAAACGGGTCTTATTCTCAATTCCTTGGCCCTGCTGCCTGTTGCAATCAAAAAAGCGAAAGGCTACGGGCAGGTTGATTTATTTTTTGATAATGACCAGTCAGGACGTACGCACGCCGCAGATTTTCTTTTAGCGGTGCCGCAGGCGAGGGATCGTTCTAAACTGTATGCCGAATACAAGGACCTCAATGAAAAGCTGGCATCCGACCTGCAAACCAGGGAGAAGCAAGCCACATTTTATGAACCTATTGTTTCGACCGATGTAACCACTTCTCTAAGAAGATAGCTGGATATGCAGATATCCGGATGAGTGTTTATTCAAATATATAGCTATATAGCTATTCCAGCATTTGCGTTACGGAATCAAAATTTTATTCAGCAATGGAGAATTACACGGACAACGAGCTTAAAGAGGAACTGCAGAAGCGAGGTTATTGTACTACCGCTCTCTGGCATGTTGACGACGTCCAGTCTGCAATCGAGAAAGTCAACCTGAACTACGGAACGAATTTCACCATGAGTGACGCTGAATGCATGGAGATTCTTGAAGGGATGTTTGGCGCCGATGCCGACTTTTCCGCGGAAATGGATATGCTCGAGTATGCCGTATTCGAGCACCTGAAAGACCGCCAGGATACGCCTCTTCAGCCTCATTCGAGGGGTCGGTAAACTGGCTGCGATCAAAAGAGCGAAAAGCTAGTGACAGGGAGGATCAATGCCTATTCAGATATTGGCTTACTAGCTATTTAACGAAGCACATATGCAGCTATCGAAATATATAAATATGGGACTAACTACCGCTATTGCTATTTGCACGATCAGATATACAGCTTTGCGGCTACCTACATATATCCTTCTGGGGAGACATCCCTTTGTTTTTTGACCGGCAAGTTGTGTTTTTGTACGTACAAAAACTCACTTGCCTTACCAT
>DATCYD010000153.1:0-8251 GCA_036570465.1 Anseongella sp. | reverse complement strand
ACATTAGTTGCTATTGCGGCTTGTATCACAACCGCTTGCAAAGATGAGACGCCGGAACCTGAAAAACAGGATGAAAAGCCGGGGCCCAAAGAAGTCATCACTGAAATTACCAGTGAATTGTCCGAAGCCGACAGCATCAGTAGTTTTGTTACCGCGCTTAAAAGCATTCAGCTGACGCAAGAGGAAGTTTCCCAGGGACTTACTGTTTTTGCGCCGTTGAATACAGTGGTGCCTGCTTCAGGCCAGGCGTCCCGGGAACCCAGGGGGCCGTTAACAAAAGCCGCTACCAAAGCTGGTGAGGAGGTGGTCATTAAGGATCATGTGGTCAAAGGTGTTTTTACCATGGCAGATCTGACCGATGGAATAATCCTTACCAGCCTTAGTGGTAAAGAGTTGAAGGTGAAAAATACCGATGGGCAGGTGTGGATCAATGGCGTGGCCATGAGTGGGGAAGGGATTGTTACGGAAGACGGTCAGATGGTATTCGTCGTGAAGCAAAGCCTCACCGGTACAGCGGTTTCAGATGAACCGGAACCGGAGACACTTAGCCTGACCGTTACCGTGTGGGATGCCACCGAATGGGAAGTTTCAAAACCAATGGGTGTGCCGGCGGCAGGAGCGGACGTGGACCTTTACAAATCCCGTGAAGATTATGCCTCATCCAACCCTGCCTATTCAGCAGAAGCCGGAGAGGATGGGAAAGTGACGTTTGAAGATATTGAGCCGGGCACCTATTATATCTACGCCGGGTTGGATTACAAGAGCAATATTATTCTTGAGTCAGACCAGCCAGAGAATGGTGTGTTTACCGGAATGGGAATCGACGGCATCTTCGACACCGAAGCAAACTTGCCGCCTGGTGCATTGGTTGGGAATTTCCGTTATGCCGACGTGAATAGCGACGGCCAGTTCAATTTTATGGACCGCACGCCCGTACCATTTGAATCAGCGGCCATTGGCGATGCCTCCTCCGAAGTGAATATATATGTCGGATATATCGACAACATAGGATACCAATCCCTGGACGGAGCAGGGATCCAGAATTTATTCATGGAAGTCACATCGGGTATCAGCTCATGGCATAAATGGCAGCAGGTCATGCTGGACGCTCTGATAAGCGACGATGCCGATGTGTTGCCGGGTAACCAGAATGCCTTATTTGTGGGAATTGACAACTTTTCTTTTAACGCAGCCAATGGCGCGATCACCGGACTTTGGAGAGGAGGGTTTGATCAAATTTTCAGACTGAATCGCATTATTTGGGAAATTGAGAGCAGCAACTCCGAATATCCGGAGCTTCTTGGGCAGGCAAAGGGGATGCGAGCCTACCTTTATCTTCAGTTAATGACCTATTTTGGAGAGGTGCCCATCGCCGAAGGATTTGTCTGGCAAGAAGCGGATTTTGAATTCGGTACCAGCCGGGAAAGCTTGTCTGCCATGATCGCCAGCGATCTGAATGAAGCGCTTTCCCTTCTGCCTCAAAACGGGAATGCTTCACAGCTGACTACGGACGCCGTGAAAGCGCTGCAAGCGAAACTTGCCATGATGAACGAAGATTTCAATACGGTAGCCGAGCTAACGAACGAAATCATAAGCAGCACCCGGTATTCTCTTGGAATCGGTGAGGCCATTTTTGCAAATGGCAGTGGAGAATTTATCTGGAATGGCCAGTCAGGGATGTCCGGGGAGTTCAAACAATTTTTCAATAACCGCGAAAACTGTCCCTACCTGCGGTTAACGGAGATCTACCTGATCCGTGCAGAAGCGCTGATTGAAATGGGGGAACTTACCGACGCTTATGGTATAATTGAGCTTCTGGTTGGACGGAAAGGGAATGTGGCGCCACCTAATACTTCAGCAGCATTTCTGCGTTCATACGTGCGTGCCCTTTGGAGAATCGAAATGCCAAGGGAAGGCAGCAGGTTTGCCAATCTCGTGAGATGGGGAATGGCTGCAGAAGTGCTGGGGCCGAAAGGATACCAGCCCTATAATGCCGTGCTTCCTGTTCCCGAGTATTTTATTAATCAACATCCACAGGCAAGCCCAACCCCAGGCTACTAACTAATGGGCGGAGGCTATGGTCTCCTGCGTAAGAGCTAAAATAAAAAGGTCCTGTGCGTGAGCACAGGACCTTTTCGTTGCCCGACCAGGATTCGAACCTAGACAATCAGAACCAGAATCTGACGTACTACCATTATACTATCGGGCAGTGCTGTAGTAAAACAACCAGGGTCCCCGGCTGTTTTGTAAGCGGTGCAAAAATAGGAATCATTTTAAATACATACAGAATAAAAAAGAAATTCCTATTTTAGAGGGATAGATATGTTATCGAAAAAAACAAAATACGCGATAAAGGCGCTGGTGGCATTGGCGAAAAGTGAGAGAGGAGTGCCGGTATTGATTTCAAGGCTGGCTGAAGAAGAACGGATACCCAAGAAATTTCTGGAATTGATTCTCCTGGAACTGCGGAACGCAGGTGTTTTGCACAGTAAGAAGGGAGCCGGAGGCGGATATTATCTCGCCAGGGACCCTGCGGATATCAAATTGGTGCAGATCCTGCGTGTGACCGACGGGCCCATTGCGCTGCTTCCCTGCGTCAGTCTGAATTTTTACGAACGTTGTGACGAATGCAAGGACGAACATACCTGCGGCATCCGGAATGTATTCGTTGACGTGCGTGATGCCGTGTTGCGAATTCTGACCGAAACCAGCATTGCTGATATTGTAGGCCGGGAGGGAGAGCTTACGAAACATCTTAATTTAACCACCTGATCTTTAGATAGTAACACATTGATTAAAAAAAGTCAATTTGAAACACTATCATTTCCATAGAGAATGTATATATTTGCATTTCGAAACCAGAAAAAATGTTGCAATCTTTTAACACCAACGGAATGACCACTTGTTGTATGATGGAAATCGCGGGCCGGCGGAACAGGAAGATTGTATTATAATCATTATACAAGAAATGTCCAGGCCCTTTCCAACCCAGGTTGAAAGGGCCTTTTTAATTAAAACATAATAATTACAGTAAGGCATTATGCAAAGTTTCAGGACTGAATTGGAAAACCCCGTTATTGAGCGTGATATCATTGAACTTGAAAAGAAGATCCGGGCCTTCCATGAAGGAGATATCCCGGAGCCCAAGTTTCGCAGCCTGCGTTTGGCGCGGGGCATTTACGGACAACGCCAGAAAGGTGTACAGATGGTCAGGATCAAAATACCCTTTGGGTTCCTGACTTTCCGGAAATTGCTTGCCATCTCCGATGTTTCGGATGAATATGCTACGGGAAACCTTCACCTGACTACCCGGCAGGATATTCAGATTCATTTTGTGAGCCTGGAGCGCACACCGGAACTGTGGGCGCAGCTTGACAAAGACGAGGTAACCATCCGGGAAGCCTGCGGCAATACGGTCAGGAACGTCACCGCATCGCCCATTGCCGGTGTGGATCCGGATGAGCCATTTGATGTTTCGCCCTATGCTTACGAAACGTTTAGTTATTTTCTCCGTAACCCCATTTGCCAGGATATGGGTAGGAAGTTCAAAATCTCTTTTTCATCGGCGGAATCTGATACGGCATGGAGTTTTATCCACGATGTGGGCCTGATTCCCAAGATCCGTACTGAGAACGGAAAAGAAGTTCGCGGATTCAAGGTGGTTATCGGCGGCGGACTGGGCGCTCAGCCAATGACCTCCAAACTGGTGCATGAATTTCTTCCAGAGGATCAGGTAATTCCTTATATCGAGTCGGTGATCCGCGTTTTTGACCGTTACGGCGAACGGAATAACCGCAACAAGGCCCGGATGAAGTATCTGATTGCCAATCTGGGTCTCGGGGAAGTGGTGCGCATGGTAGAAGAAGAACGCACGGCCAATAAGTCTAAGAGTTATCCAATTAACCGGCATATCCTTCCTGAAACCCAGCCACCTGCCGAAAGACCGGTACCGGAGGTACAGATCGAAAATGAGCAGAAGTACCAGGCTTGGCTGAAGACCAATGTGAAAGAACAAAAACAAGAAGGCTTTTACAGGGTGAATATAAAAGTGACGAATGGGGATATCAGTACAGGCACTGCCCGAAAGCTGGTAAACGCTGTGCGTGACTATGTGGCTGATGATATCCGGGTAGCGCCCATGCAGGGGCTTATCCTGAAGTATGCCCGTCCAGAGGCTCTACCTTATCTGTTTTCAGAACTGGATAAGCTGGGATTGGCAGAGCCGGGCTTTGACAGTGTAGCCGATGTGACCACCTGTCCTGGAACCGATACCTGTAACCTGGGTATTTCTGACAGCATGAATGTAAGCCGGGTATTTGAAAACGTCATTACTAACGAATTTCCCGAGCTGATTTACAACAACGATATCAAGATCAAGATCAGTGGATGCATGAATTCTTGCGGACAGCATGGAATTGCCACCATTGGTTTTCATGGAAGTTCGGCCAAGGCTGCCGGCAAGGTTTATCCGGCGCTTCAGGTATTGCTGGGCGGAGGTATTGTGGGTGATGGCGTGGGCCGGACGGCAGAGAAAGTGATTAAGGTACCCAGTAAACGTGGTCCTGATGTGTTGAGACTTGTATTGAATGATTATGAAACCAATGGGAATGACGGCGAATACTTCAACGATTATTATGACCGCCGGAGTAAAGAATATTTTTATGATTTGCTAAAACCACTGGCCGATACCAGTAACCTGCAACCTCACGAGTTCGTCGATTGGGGCCAGAGTGAGCAGTTTGCCACGGCCATTGGTGTTGGTGAATGTGCCAGCGTGGTCATCGATCTGGTAGCCACATTGCTGCTCGACTCGGAAGAAAAGCTGGATTTGGCCAGGGAAAACTTTGAAGCAGGGAAATTTGCCGATGCGATTTACCATGCTTACGGGGTGTTTATAAATACGGCGAAAGCTTTGTTGCTGGACGAAGGAGTTACTGCCAGTACCCAGATCAAGATCATGAATGAGTTTGACAGCAATTATGTGGAAACCGAAAAATTCACGTTCCCGGAAAGGTTTCGCGAATTTGTTGTCCGGATTAATAAACAAGAACCCGGAGTGGATTTCGCCACCACGTACCTGGCGGATGCTGCCGATTTTCTCCGGAATGCTACCACCTTCCGGAATAAAAACAGCGTGCTTGCAGAAAGTAATCTTTGAAAGGTATTTAAAAATGGAAAGCACGACAAAACAACCCAGGTTAACGCTGGTTGGCGCCGGCCCTGGTGATCCGGAGCTGATCACCCTTAAAGGAATACGTGCACTTGCCACAGCCGATGTCGTATTGTATGATGCCCTGATCAGCGATGAGCTGCTTCGTTTTGCGCCTGCGAGTGCAAAAAAGGTCTTCGTCGGCAAGCGTGCAGGTGAACATGCTTACACGCAGGATCAGATTAACCATCTGATCGTTGATTTTGCCATCCACTACGGTCACGTGTTCCGGCTCAAGGGGGGGGACCCGTTTGTCTTCGGACGTGGTTACGAGGAACTCTATCATGCCGAATCCTATAATATTGAAACAACTGTCATTCCGGGGATTTCCAGCAGCATTGCTGTACCTGAACTGGTAAAGATTCCCCTGACCAGCCGTGGTGTCAGCGAGAGTTTCTGGGTGATCACCGGTACGAATAAAAAGGGCGAAATTTCAGCCGATATTGAGCGTGCAGCCCAGTCGGATGCGACCGTGATCATTCTGATGGGTACCCGAAAACTGGCTGAAATTGTTGGAATTTACAAAAAAGCCGGCAAGCGGGACTGGCCGGTGGCGGTGATCCAGAATGGCAGCCTTCCTGATCAGAAGATAGCAGTGGGCATCATTGAAACTATACAGGAAGTTGTCTCAGAAAAGAAAATAGAGAACCCCGCCGTGATCGTGATCGGCGAAGTGGTAGCTGAGCACCCTGATTTTCACAGGATCCGGAAGTTTTACGATCACATTCACAATCTATAATCAGTGTTGAAAGAAGTAGATACGGAATCTAATCGCTTGTTTCCCGTTTTTCTGAAACTGGAGCAACTGAGAACGTTGGTTGTGGGCGGTGGAAAAGTAGGCCACGAAAAGTTGTCGGCCTTGCTGGCCAGCAGCCCGGCAGCGGCCATCACCCTGGTTGCAAAAGAGATCAGGAAAGATATTCGCGCTCTGGCTGCATCCCATCCGCTGGTGCTCCTGCTGGAAAAGGAATTTGAGGATTCCGATCTGGAAGGGCATGACCTGGCCATCATAGCCACTTCCGGCAGGGAATTGAACAAGGAGATACGACAGGCAGCGGCTGCCAGGAATATTCTGGCCAATGTGGCTGATACACCCGATCTCTGCGATTTCTACTTGTCGTCAGTTGTTCATAAGGGCCATTTGAAACTTGCTGTTTCCACCAACGGAAAATCACCTACGGTAGCCAAAAGGATCCGTGAATTTCTGGATACCTCCATTCCGGAGGACATTAATCAATCGCTGGACAACCTGGAAGTCATTCGCAAAGGACTGAACGGAGATTTCGCCGACAAAGTAAAAAAACTGAATCAGATCACTTCCGTACTGGCAAATAAAACCGGGGAAGAGTATATTCGCAGCCGAAACCAACAGCGCGAGGAAATGAAAGACCAATCAAAACTTGTACGTATCCAGGCAGCGCGTTCGGCAAACCGGGAGCATTCGGTACCCCTGTACCTGACTTCCAGCTTTATATTTGATGATGCCGAACAGGGACGGGCCCTTTTTGCCGAAGAAGAAGAAGGCAATATTTATTCCCGTTATTCCAACCCGAATACCAGCGAATTCATTGAGAAGATACGCGCACTGGAAGGCGCCGAAGCCGGCCTGGCCTTTTCTTCCGGAATGGCCGCCGTATTCGCTTCATTTGCCGGACTGCTGAGCTCCGGTGATCACGTGGTGTCCTGCCGTTCCATCTTCGGTTCCACCCACCAGTTGCTAACCCGGCTTTTCCCGCGTTGGGGCATCACCCATACCTATGTGGACGCTTCCCGTCCCGAAGACTGGGAAAGCGCCATTCGCGAGAATACGAAAATGATCTTTCTGGAAACCCCGTCCAATCCCGGACTGGAGCTCATTGACCTGGAATGGGTTGGAAAGCTGGCCCGGAAGCACGACCTGATCCTGAATGTCGATAATTGTTTTGCGACCCCTTACTTGCAGAAACCCATTCAATACGGGGCAGACCTGGTGAGTCATTCAGCCACCAAGTACATGGACGGCCAGGGCAGAGTGCTGGGCGGTATTGTCGTTGGACGGAAAGACCTGATGGATCAGTTGATGTTTTTTATTCGAAACACCGGCCCCGCCATGTCTCCATTCAATGCATGGACCGTTTCCAAGAGCCTGGAAACCCTGGGAGTACGCATGGACCGCCATTGCAGCAGCGCCCTGAAGATTGCCGAAATGCTGGAGGGGCACCCGGAAGTAGAAAGCGTCCGTTACCCCTTCCTGCCTTCCCATCCGCAGTACGAACTGGCCAAAAGACAAATGTCCCAGGGAGGCGGAGTTGTGACATTTGTTGTCAAAGGTGGGTACGATCGGGCACGCCGGTTTTTGGATGCGCTGCAAATGATTCTGCTAACGTCAAATCTGGGAGACACCCGGACCATAGCCACGCATCCGGCTTCCACAACCCATTCCAAGCTGACAGCAGAAGAACGTGCAGCCATTGCTATTGAAGAAGGCAGCATCCGAATCTCGGTCGGGCTGGAAGATATTGAAGATATTCTTGCCGACCTTTCAGGCGCTCTGGAACGTTCGACTACCCCTGCGGGATAAATCAATAAAGCGTTGAAGGCGACAAATGAACAAAGCTGAACAGCACATAGAAATCTACTAATTCGATAGAAATTATCTTTCTTATATGATGGATTTATCAGGATTGCAAAAAAAAATAGATGGCCTTTCGGCAGAAGAAGCCTTGCGCTTATTTGCTGAAGAGTTTGCCGGGAAGATCGTTTTTTCCACCAGTTTCGGCTGGGAAGATCAAGTGATCACCCATATGATCTTCAAGAACGACCTTCCCATCCGGGTGTTCACCCTCGATACTGGAAGGATGTTCAATGAAACCTATCACGTGTGGAACCGAACCCTCGACCGGTACAAAAAAACCATCGAAGTATATTCGCCCCAGGCAGCGGATGTGGAAAAGCTTATGGCCGAAAAGGGCCCTTACAGCTTTTATGAATCGATAGAAAACCGGAAAGAATGCTGCGGCATCCGTAAAGTAGAACCATTGAACCGCGCCTTGAAAGATCAAC
>DATCYD010000152.1:0-3603 GCA_036570465.1 Anseongella sp. | reverse complement strand
AGCCGGGGGCGCCTAGGAGGTTCACCATGACGGCCGCGGAACGGAGGCGGGTGCGACCCAGGGGAAGGTTGAGGATGGCGCGAAGGTGTTGTTCGTATTGGGAGGTGACGCAGGCCTCGATGGTGTGATGTCCGCTGTTGTGGGGGCGGGGGGCTAGCTCGTTTACCAGGAGTTTGCCGTCACGTGTGGCGAATATTTCAACCGCAAGCAGGCCTACCAAGCCTAGTTTTTCGATGATCCTTATCGCAATTTCACGTGCTTCCCGGGCCATTTCAGGTGATATTCTTGCCGGGCTGAACAGGATTTCCACGAGGTTGGCATCTGAATTAAATTCCATTTCAACTACGTCGTAGGTGGCTACTTCGCCTGATTGATTGCGGGCCACAAGCACGGATAGTTCCTTTTCAAAATCAACTCGTTCTTCCAGGATTGAAGGTTCGTTGAAGGCGACGGGGAGGTCGTCTGTGGAATTGATCATGAATACGCCTCTGCCGTCGTAGCCGGACTTGCGTAATTTTTGGACTGCGGGAAACTTTCCGGCGTGTTGTTCCAGTTCTTTTCGGTCTGCGATTTTAATGAATGGGGAGGTGGGGATGCCGTGGGTGACAAAAAAGTCTTTTTGAAGGCCTTTGTCCTGGATCATTTCTATAAGTTCGGGCTGAGGGAAGATGTGGCGTCCTTCGTCCCGGAGTCTCCGAAGGGCTTCTACATTGACGTTTTCGATTTCAATGGTCAGCACATCCGGGCTTTGGCCGAAATGATAAACGTCGTTGTAATTATTGAACGATCCTACCTTGAAATAATGACAATAAGAACTACAGGAAGCGTTGTAATCGGGGTCCAGAACGTGGACTTCTATGCCAAAGTCCATGGCTGACTGGATGAGCATTTTTCCCAGCTGCCCGCCGCCGAGGATACCTAATTTAAAATCTGCCGAATTGAATGTTTGCATCTGAATAAATGATCAGACAATATTACGATTTTTTAGTCGGTTTTGACATATGGACAGGCCACTAGCTATGGGGTTTGAAATCAGGATAAATTGGAATATTATACTATGTGGATTGAAACTCAGGAAAAATTAACACTTTTAGCGTCTCAAACCGATCTGAAATGAAAAAAGCTTTATACATCGCATTCTTAGTGATTTTATCCACTGCGGCAGTGGCACAACAAGCCGAACGGACAGTCCCTGCGGACAACGACCGGCAGGCAGGTGTGGACAACGACGGGCCCAGCTATTGGAACGAAGGTTTAAAAATTGTTTCCTACCGGCTGCCTCCGCCTCCTGTGGGCTATCAGCCTGAATTCAAGGACCTGGATGGTGATGGTGACCCGGATGTGTTGCTTTCCATGACGATTCACGATACACCGGTGATGTGGATCGATGATGACGATGATATGACCACCGAAGACTGGGAAGGGGATACTGACAGTGATTGCCTGCTCATTGATCGTAACAAGGACGGACAATATGGGGCCATCGGCGATCTGATCGTTGACTGGGTGGCCAATAACGACCAGGATAACGCTGATATGCAGGTCATTGTGGATTATCCGTCGGAAGAACATGAGAAGGTTTGGCCTTACGGGCATTATATGTGGGTGCTTGATACTGACAACGATGATATTTTTAATTACATCGACTGGAATGATTTCCGGCTGAAGGCGTGGGATCATAACGGGACGTCTGACTTCTACGAAGATTACAGTGGTCATTCGCTGTTCCTGAAGGTGCATGCTGTTGTGAACCGGATTGAAAATCTGAAACTGAATTGGGAAAACCCGTTCTTGTTTTATGAGGAAGATGACGACGGACTCAGTGAGATGGCCATCCGCCTGCTGGATTCGCCCCGTTATTTTGATGACCCTGAAAAGGAACCGCGTCCGCAGACCATGCGTTTTTCCGGCAAGATTGACTGGGTTTCCATTGCTGTTGACCTGGATAACGATAATGCCCCGGGTACTGACTTTGATTTTGATTTCACGATCGGTTTCCGCGGCGAAGGGTTTGATTACATGGACCAGGTGCATCGCTTTGAAAAGATGAAGGGCCTGCCTGAAGCTGATCAATTTTTTCTGGATGCCCGTTGGCGGCAGATGGATGAGTTGATCTACCCCGATCACGAAAACGCTCCGGAGCTGATCTTCGGCCGCGGCACATGGAGCAAGGTGTATTTTGTGTATGATGAAGATGATGATTGTCATCGCTGGGAACGGGTGGAATTCCTCGACCCGAAGGATCCATTCAAAGTAGGTACGGGCAAAGGGGGGATCGATAACAACTCTCAGTCGGATGCGGCGGGGGATCGCGGAGAATGGGACCTGGATAACTCGGGCGATGGTCGGCTTTATATCAGCCGGTTCGACGGCCGGATGCATCTGAAAGGTGCCGAGGTAGGATACTGGCGCATCGACCAGAATGCCAGTTTTTATCAGGGCTGGGATCGCCGTTGGCTGAACCGGAACCCCAAAGACTTCGCCACTGTCAAGTACGAGGATGTTGACAGCAACGGGTTTTTCGACAAGATCAGCTATGATATGGACGGGGATACTACTTTCGAAGAGGTGGTGGATTTAAAGTCCCTTGGTATTGATGACCGCTGTCAGGCCATCGATATTTCCAATTTCCGGTACAAGGACTATACCGCCCTTCATAATAACATATCGGACCAAATGTGGAGCCAGGCCCAAACGGCCCTGAAAGTTGCCGCGTCTAACCGGTTGAACGTTCGCTGGTACGCCAAACTGTTCGAGGCCGAAACCATCCGCTCCCGCTATAACAACGGCTACTGGATCCAATTCTATATTTACAGGGATCTGCGTGACCTTTTCCAGCGTCAGCAAAACACCGCTGCCCTGCGCGAACTCGACAAAGCCTACTACGGCGCCAACTGGAAGGCTTTATTGAAGTGATCCAGCTCATTTTAATGGAGTTACGGGGGGCAGAAAGGAATACATATCAATCAACTGAGTTCGGCGAGCGGGCGTTGTCAAAACGGCCCCGGTGCCTGAACGGTGTCGGCATCTCTGGCGGTACCTGGCATTTCGCCCCGCTTATTTTTTTCTGAAAGGACGACGCCGGTTTCTCGGCCGTACCAGTCATGGGTGAGTACGGCCGGACGGGTGTCGCCGGTTTCTTCCTGCCATTGCTTTAATGTGTTTTTTAGCTCTGAAATGATGGCAGCGTATTGCGGATCGGCGATGAGGTTGGTGGCCTGATTGGGGTCGGCGGTGCAATCATAGAATTCTTCTACTGGCCGCGATGCCAGGAAAATGTCCTGTTGCAATGGGGTGAGCTCACCTTGTTCGCGGGCTTCGAGAAGATCAGCGAAGGACGGGCTGTTAACCGCATCCAACGGGCCGCCGTTCGTCAATTCCGGGCGGTCGTTCAGAATATACAGGTATTGACTGCTCCGAACCATCCGTTCGTACGCCTCGTAATCGTGCCAGTTGTGTTCAGCGAATACGTACCGGCGGAAGTGATTAGCAGGAGAATCCAATAATGCGGCAAAACTGCGGCCCTGGAACTCCGGAACGGTTTGCGCGCCGGCGACTTCGAGCAGCGTGGGGGCAATATCGATGCTGCTGATCAGCCCCTGG
>DATCYD010000151.1:0-7257 GCA_036570465.1 Anseongella sp. | reverse complement strand
CCCCGAAAAAAACCTGAAATCACCCCTCACCTTCGCCTCAGCGGACTTGAAGCGCTAACAGTTACTCCCGAATCCAATTTTGTAAACATCGGCGAGCGCACCAATGTGACCGGATCGCCGAAATTCTCCAAACTGATCCTGTCCGGCGATTATGAAAGCGCCCTGGCAGTGGCCCGGCAGCAAGTAGAAGGCGGCGCCCAGATCATCGATATCAACATGGATGAAGGCATGCTGGACGGCAAGGAAGCCATGGTCAAATTTCTGAACCTGCTTTCGGCCGAACCTGACATTGCCCGGTTGCCCATCATGGTAGATTCATCCAAGTGGGAGATCATTGAAGCCGGCCTGCGCTGCCTGCAGGGAAAAGCCGTCGTCAATTCCATTTCCCTCAAGGAAGGCGAAGAAAAATTCATAGAACAGGCCACAAAAGTACGATTGTACGGCGCGGCCGTAGTGGTCATGGCTTTTGACGAAAAAGGCCAGGCGGATAACTTCGAACGAAGAAAAGAGATCTGCCGGCGTTCCTACAACATCCTGACGCAGCAAGTAGGCTTCCCGCCGGAAGACATTATTTTCGACCCCAATATTCTGACCGTTGCCACCGGACTGGATGAGCATAACAACTATGCCGTCGATTTTATCAAGGCCACCCGCTGGATCAAGGAAAACCTGCCCCTGGCCAAAGTCAGCGGCGGGGTCAGCAACCTTTCCTTTTCATTCCGGGGTAACAACAGTGTGCGGGAGGCCATCCATTCCGCCTTCCTGTATCATGCCATCAAGGCCGGACTGGACATGGGCATCGTAAACGCAGGCATGATCGAAGTCTATGACGAGATTCCCAAAAACCTGCTGGAAATGGTGGAAGACGTGATCCTGAACCGCCGGGACGATGCCACCGAACGCCTGGTCACCCATGCCGAATCCGTCAAATCAAAAGGAAAGTCCATTGTAAAAGACGACGCCTGGCGGCAGGGAACGGTAGAAGAACGGCTGGCCCATTCACTCGTCAAAGGCATCATCGACTACCTGGACGATGACGTCGAGGAGGCCCGGCAGAAATACCCCAAACCTCTGGAAGTGATCGAAGGCCCACTGATGGACGGCATGAATATCGTGGGCGACCTCTTTGGCGCTGGTAAAATGTTCCTGCCGCAGGTTGTAAAGAGTGCCCGCGTCATGAAAAAAGCCGTGGCCTACCTGCTTCCCTTTATCGAGGCAGAAAAAAGCAAGAACCAGGACCCAAATGCCAGCCGATCAGCGGGAAGAATCCTGATGGCAACCGTTAAGGGCGATGTGCACGATATCGGAAAGAACATCGTAGGCGTGGTACTGGCCTGTAATAATTTTGAGATCATTGACCTGGGTGTGATGGTGCCTGCACAAAAAATACTGGAAACCGCACGGGCTGAAAAAGCGGATATCATCGGCCTTAGCGGGCTGATTACCCCTTCCCTGGATGAAATGGCTCACGTAGCCCGGGAAATGGAACGGGAAGGCTTTAAAGTACCCCTGTTAATCGGCGGAGCCACCACCTCACGCATTCATACCTGCGTGAAAATTGCTCCATACTACACCGGCCCAACGGTACATGTGTTGGACGCCTCGCGCAGCGTAAACGTGGCCAGCAATCTGATGAACCCCGAAACCCGCGATGCATACATCCTCAAGACCGCAGAAGAATACAGCAAAGCCCGCGAGCAACACCTCAGCAAACGAACGATCAAAACCTACGTAAGCCTTGAGCATGCCCGCGAACACCGCACCCCCATCGTTTGGGAAGATACCACCGTAACCCCTCCTTCGTTTCTGGGCGTGAAGGCATTCCAGCGTTTCGACCTGTCTGAACTGGAGAATTATATCGACTGGACCCCCTTCTTCCAAACCTGGCAATTGCATGGTAAGTACCCGGCTATTTTCCAGGATAAGGTCGTAGGCACCGAAGCAGCCCGGCTATTCGAAGATGCCCAGGCCCTGCTGAAACGGATCATTCGCGAAAAGATGCTCACCGCCAGCGGTGTCATCGGATTCTGGCCCGCTAACAGTACCGGCGATGATATCGAGCTCTATACGGACGAAAGCCGCAGCGAAGTACTGGCTGTTGTTCATACACTCCGTCAGCAAGGCGAAAAGGCCAAAGGTCTGGCCTACCACGCATTATCCGATTTTATCGCCCCGAAAGAGACCGGCATTGCCGACTATTTCGGTGGGTTCGCCGTCACCTCAGGCACCGGCATCGAAAAGCACCTGGAAGAATTCCGGGAGAACATGGATGATTACAGCAGCATCATGCTAAAGGCCCTGGCCGACCGCCTGGCTGAAGCTTTCGCCGAATGCATGCACGAAAAAGTACGAAAAGAACTTTGGGGCTACGCATCGGGCGAACACCTCAGCAACGACGAACTGATCGGCGAAAAATACAGCGGTATTCGTCCCGCTCCCGGGTATCCGGCCTGCCCGGACCATACCGAAAAACGCGTACTGTTTGACCTGTTGCAAGCCGAAAAGAATGCCGGCATCGAACTTACCGACAGTTTCGCCATGTATCCGGCCTCAGCCGTAAGCGGTTACTATTTCTCCCATCCCGCGTCTAAATATTTCGGCCTGGGAAAACTCCGGAAAGATCAGATTGATGAATATGCTATGCGAAAGGACATGTCGGTGGATGATATAGAACGATGGCTGGCACCGAATTTGGCATATGAACCCGCCTAGTTTAAAGTTTCTGATTTGAAGTTACTAGTTTAAATTTTTTGGATGAAAGTTACTGAACATATCAAGAACGCTAAGAAGACATTATTTACGATTGAGATCCTTCCGCCGGTGAAGGGGAAAAGCATTCAATCCATTTATGACGCCATTGATCCGCTGATGGAATTCAGACCGGCATTTATAGATGTCACCTACCTTAGAGAAGAGTTTGTGTATAAGAAACGCGAACGCGGATTGCTGGAAAAAGTAGCCTACCGGAAGCGGCCCAGCACCATCAGCATTTGCGCAGCCTTGATGAACAAATACAAGGTGGATGCAGTCCCACATCTGATTTGTGGGGGATTTTCCAAAGAGGATACGGAAAACGCACTGATCGATCTGAACTTCCTGGGCATTGAAAATGTGCTGGCCCTGCGGGGAGACGGGGACAAGACCACAGGTGAATTCATTCCCGAACCCATGGGGCACTCCTACGGGAGCGAACTGGTAGACCAGATCGTCTGCATGAACCGGGGAAAATACCTTGACGATGAGTTGCTGGACGCCCATCCTTCCGATTTCTGCATCGGAGTCGCCGGCTATCCGGAAAAGCATTTTGAAGCCCCGAACCTGAAAACAGACCTGAGATTCCTGAAACAGAAAGTAGAAAAGGGAGCCGAATACATTGTCACCCAAATGTTCTTCGATAACCAGAAATATTTTGATTTCGTAAAGGCTTGCCGGCAAATGGACATTAACGTGCCCATAGTGCCCGGCCTCAAACCCATAACTACATTAAAACAGCTAAGCACCCTTCCTAAGGTCTTCTATATCGACATCCCCGAGGAACTAAGCGAGGAAGTCCTGAAATGCAAAAATAACGCGGAAGTTACCAGGGTGGGAACGGAATGGACCATCGCCCAATGCAAGGAACTGATCGACTATGGAGTACCCTGCCTTCATTTTTACACCATGGGCAGGTCTGAACCCACCCGACAGATCGCAGCAGCGCTTTTTTAATATCGCCTCCGCGCTTTTTTAACGTCAACGCCACGCTGTTTCAATGCTGCCGCCAGCAGTTTTTCGCCAGCAGCAAGGCTTGTTTTAACGCGTGGAACGATTAACTTCGCAGAAAAGAAATGTTTTGCAGGGAATCGTCACTAAATCCACCGGCAGCTGGTACACCGTCCGCGACGAGGCCGGCCATTTCCATGAATGCCGGATCAAGGGAAAATTCCGCATCCAGGGACTATCCACCACCAACCCTGTAGCGGTAGGCGACCGGGTGGAATTCGATCCGGGAAGTGGAGTCATCGGACATTTGTTCGAAAGACAGAACTACATCATCCGGCGCGCCACCAATCTCTCAAAACAAGCCCATATCATCGCCGCCAATATCGATCAGGCCGTGCTGGTGGTCACCCTGGCCCAGCCCCGGACCTCCCTGGGCTTTATCGACCGCTTTCTGGTGACCGCCGAAGCCTACGAAATTCCAGCCCTCCTGTTGTTCAATAAGATTGATATATACACGGACGAAGGAAAGGAGCTGTTAAAAGATATTTCAGGTATTTACTCCAATATCGGGTACCCTTGCCTCCACGTATCAGCTTTGCAGGGCACCCATCTCGATCAGCTACGCGAAGCCCTGGCCGGAAAAACCAGCCTGCTTTCGGGGCATTCGGGAGCAGGAAAGTCCACCCTGATCAACCAGCTGATCCCGGGCCTGGACCTGAAAACAGCCGGCATCTCCGGCTCTTCCGGAAAAGGAATCCATACTACCACCTTCGCTGAGATGTTCGAACTGCCTCCGCCGGACCATCAACGCCTTTCCAATGAGCATTCCCTGGGTTCATCCGGTGCCGGAGGCAGGGTGCCGGAACCGGCGGATCCGGCAGGGCAGCATCCTGAGCCCTCGGGATACCTGATTGACACGCCGGGGATCAAGGAATTTGGGATCATCGATATCGCAAAGGAAGAGTTGTCCCACTTTTTCGTGGAAATGCGGGAACGCTTCAACCAATGCAAATTCGACAATTGCCGGCACATCAACGAACCAGGCTGTGCCGTCATCAAAGCTGTCGAAGCCGGCGAAATTGACGTCAGCCGCTACGAAAGCTACCTGAGCATGTACGATGGGTTTGACAACCGGGCATAATGAGAGCAGTAAGATCCAGACCGGCGAATTCGGAGCCTACATGAAAGTAAATCTGGTGAACGACGGGCCGGTCGCTATTTTTATAGATACAAAAAAATGTCAACGATGAAAAGGCTTCTTTTGTACTTGCGCAATTGCTTACCGGTCGCGATCGTATCCGTAATTGTAGCGGCGTTAACGCCATTGCCAACCTTAGCCCAGGTAGCCGCTCAGGGCGAAAGCTGGATCCGGATTAACCAGATGGGATATTTGCCGGGAGGAGTAAAAACAGCGGTATTGCTTTGCAAGGAAGACGGTTTTCAGGTGAAAAAATTTGAGCTCCGGGATGCATTAACGAATGAAGTAGTGTTTCGATCCGGCAAGGTGGAAAATTACGGCGAATACGCCGCCTTCAGCAGGACATTTCGGCTTGATTTTTCAGAATTCAAAACGCCGGGAGCCTTTTTCGTGACTGCTTCCGGAGTAAGGTCACCGGTTTTCAGGATCGCTTTCGATGCCTGGGACGGCGCGGCGGATTTCCTGCTGAAGTACATGCGGCAACAACGTTGCGGCTACAATCCCTACTTGCAGGATTCCTGCCACGTACACGACGGATACAGGATCTATCACCCGACCCTTGATTCCACCCATATTGACGTTACCGGCGGCTGGCACGACGCCTCGGACTATCTTCAATACGTGACCACTTCGGCGAATGCGGTGTTCCAGCTCCTGCTGGCTTACGAGCATTATCCCGGCACCTTTGGCGATGCTTTCAACGCCTCAGGCGATCCCGGGGCGAATGGCGTTCCGGACGTGCTGGATGAAGCCAAATGGGGCATGGATTGGTTGATAAAAATGAACCCGGCACCCGGAGCGATGTTCAACCAACTGGCAGACGACCGCGACCATGGTGGATTTCGTCTTCCCAACGAAGATACCATCTCCTATGGCAAGGGATTGGAAAGGCCCGTGTATTTCGTAACCGGAAAACCGCAAGGAGTGTTTAACTATCAGAACAGGACCACCGGCGTGGCTTCCACGGCAGGAAAATACGCTTCGGCCTTCGCCATGGGAGCACGTATCCTGAAAGACTACTATCCGGACTACAGCCTGCTCATCGCCAAAAAAGCCGGCGACGCCTACAACTTCGGGCTCAGCGACACCGGAGCCTGCCAAACAGCGCCATGCGGGGCACCCTATTTCTATGAAGAAGATAACTGGACCGACGACATGGAACTGGCCGCCGCTCAGCTGTACCGCCTCACCGGAAAACAGGAATTTCTTCACCAGGCGGCCGCCTTCGGAGACAAAGAACCCAAAACACCCTGGATGGGGGCTGATACAGCGCGGCATTACCAATGGTATCCCTTTTTTAATGCGGGACATTATTTTCTGGCCAGTCAGGATCAGAACCAGGAACTTGCCAGCACCTTTACCGGTTATTATCGCAGCGGGCTGGAAGCCGTACGCCAGCGGGGCGCCGGCAATCCTTTTTTAAATGGCATTCCCTTTATCTGGTGTTCCAACAACCTAACCACCGCTCTGCTTAGTCAGGCCACATTGTACCGCCGGGTAAGCGATGATACGACATTTCTCCAGATGGAAGGCTCGCTGCGTGACTGGCTGTTCGGTTGTAATCCATGGGGTACCAGTATGATCGTGGGGTTGCCCCAGAACGGAGACACGCCCGCCGACCCTCATTCAGCCTTTACCGCTTTACATGATTTCCCCATTGACGGAGGACTGATAGACGGACCCGTTTACGGCAGCATCTTTAATAACCTCCGGGGGATTCATCTGGCCGGCGGGGATGAATACGCTCCCTTTCAGTCAGATCTGGTCGTTTATCACGATGACTATGGCGACTATTCCACCAACGAGCCTACCATGGACGGAACAGCCTGCTTAACTTATTACCTGGCCGCTTTGGAAGCCGCCGGACAGCAGGCCAACCCGTTAAAACACACCGAACATACCCTGGGCGCCCTGACGCGGATGGATACCACCCGCAAAGAAGTATATCTGATCTTTTCCGCTCACGAGTTCAACGACGGAGGCGGCGCCATTCGGGAGATGCTGTACAAAAAACAAGTTCCGGCCTCCTTTTTCTTCACCGGAACATTTTATATGCAACGGGCTAATCGCCGGCTAATAAGACGGTTAGTAAAAGACGGGCACTACCTGGGGCCGCACTCAGGCAGCCATCTGCTCTATGCTCCCTGGGAAGCGCGCGATTCCACCCTTATTACCCGGGAAACGTTTATAGATGACCTGCGTGACAACTACCAGGCGATGGCAAAATTCGGGATCCCAAAATCACGAGCCCGCTATTTCCTGCCCCCCTATGAATGGTATAACCGGGAAATTGCCCAATGGTCGGGTGAAGCAGGCCTTCAACTAATCAATTATACAACCGGAACGGGTACCGCCAG
>DATCYD010000150.1:0-9893 GCA_036570465.1 Anseongella sp. | reverse complement strand
TCCTGGAATAACCTCCTGAATCTTCCTGACCAGACAACTCAGGTCGCCGAACTGAGTATCGGAAGTCAGGGCGGTCAACACATAATGGGGATGGTAATAACCCACGATTTGTTCGAGATCAGGCAATTTCAGATTAGACCCAAGATACAACACATGCTGTCCCCTGGCTTTCAGCAAATAATTGGCAAATAGTAGTCCGATTTCGTGGGTTTCTCCATCGGGAAGGAATAGAAGGTATTTCCTGGCAAGGTCTGAATTCACTGACGGAAGGTCATCAATGGCCGTCAGTAGCTTCTGCCGGATAAGATGAGAAATAAAATGTTCGTGCGCAGGGTTAATCGTTCCCACCTGCCACATCAGTCCGATCTTTCGCATAAAGGGAAATACCACATCGGTAAAGGTCTGTTCCATACCCATGACCTCGATGCAGGATGACATGGTCCTGTGGAACTCCTGTTCGTCCAGCTTAAGGGTGGCTGTACAAAGACAATTCGATTTATCACAAAGATGATCATTCTCAGTCATTTCAGTAATGACCGCACACATTTCCTCATTGGACATTTCCGCCACCTTGGAAATACGGATACCACTTTCAAGAAGTGTGGAGATATTAAGAAACTTTTTGAGATCGTCGCTTTCGTAATAGCGAATATTGGTTTCGGTACGTTTGGGAGGCACCAGGTTATATCGTTGTTCCCAAATACGAATGGTATGTGCCTTAATGCCGGTCAGGCATTCAATGTCTCTAATGGAAAACTTTTTCACGTTCCAAAATCCGAATAAATCACTTTTCCAACAAACTTATTACACAGATGTTTTACCCGACGTGCATTTTTTGTCCGGGGTCTCAGCTGTGTTGCCGCCTGGCGCAACTGTTGTAAGTAATATACATCCGGTTGCGAACGATTGTTTTAATAAGTTTTCCTCATTCTGTCCAAAAAGCCCGCTATGGTCTGTTCAGCGTAACAGCATTGTGAAGATCAGCGAAAAACAAAGCCTCCCGGGAGAGGTTGTTAATCTGTTGAATAAGATGGTATTATGCGCGGGAACGTACTCATAGCGGGAGGAAGCGGCCTCATCGGCAGCAGGCTCACCCAGCTCTTGCTGGAAAGGGATTACGGAGTGGCATGGCTAAGTCGCTCCAGGGACACCAAGGCTTCATTCAGGGTCTGGCATTGGGACCCCGCAAAAGGCACCATTGAAAAGGGAGCGCTGGACCAGGTGCAATACATCATCAACCTGTCTGGCGCAAATGTGAACAGCCGATGGACCGATCAGCGACGAAAGCTGATCATCGACAGCCGCGTAAACAGCACCCGCCTGCTTCACAAAACCCTTCGCGAACAATCCGGCCACGATGTCCGGGCCTATATTTCGGCCTCCGGCATCAGCTATTACGGAAATTCGGAAGAAGAATGGATGACAGAAGAAGTGCCCCCTGCCAACGATTTCCTGGCAACCTGTTGCCAGCGTTGGGAAGAAGCGGCCCTTGAGATAGCAACCCTGGGAATCAGGACAGTGTGCGTGAGAACCGGAATGGTATTTTCAGATCAGGGCGGCGCACTGCCGGTCCTGGCAGCTCCGGTAAAAGCCGGAATTGGCGCAGCGCTTGGAAACGGGCAGCAATGGGTGAGTTGGATCCACATTGATGATATCTGCCGGATATACCTGCATGCCCTGGAAAATGAGACGATGCAAGGACCCTTTAATGGCGTGGCTCCTCAGCCGATCAGAAACCAGAGCCTCATCAAAGGCATTGCGCGGGCGCTCCATAAGCCATTATGGCTTCCAAATGTTCCTGCCTTTGCATTACGGTTGGTATTCGGAGAAATGAGCAGCACGATCCTACACAGCACACGCGTCTCTTCAAAGCGCATACAGGATGCCTCATTCCGATTCAACTTTCCAACGCCGGACAGCGCTCTTGCAGAAATTTATGGATAATTACTGCCCTACTCTCAGCAACTCTACATCATATACCAGCACCGAAAAGGGAGGCACTGTCACACTGTAGGGCGTATCAGTTACGAACGAAGCCGATCCGTAACCCACCAGAGAAGGTACGACCATGAATATCTTACCCCCTTCTCCGATCGAGGAAACCCCAAGCTGAAAGCCAATAGGCTCCCGCGCCAGATCCATTTCCACGGAATCACCCTTTACAAATATCGTATCATTTAGTAGTCTTCCCTCGTAATTGACCAGGATATCCGAAGAATCCGCACTGGGGCGGTACGTGGTATCGCCGATGGAAATAATCCGGTAATGGATACCGGAAATCGGATCGTATTCAAGATCCAACCCTTTTGCATCAATGTACGCCCGGATCAATTCCTGATCGGCAGCATTTTGATCCGCATAATCATCATTCAGGCAAGAGGTGAGCATTCCCGCCACCAGGCAGACCAGCACCCATAATCTTTTCTTCATCAACTTATACATTTTCACCTGGAACAAGCAGTACGCTTTTCAATTCATCCAACCTGCTTTTTATCAGAACGCTCTTCTTTGGTTTATCCAGGCACTGCGCCAGGCGTTCCGGAACAGGGATCTCTCTTTGCAGTACATCCTCCATGGTATCCTTAAACTTGGCAGGATGCGCCGTTTCCAGGAACACACCGTTTAATTCCCTGCTTTCGCTTTCCTGCATATACGAGCGCAGGCCGCAAAACGCTACAGCTCCATGCGGGTCCATGATATAACCGGACTCCTCATATACACTTCGGATGCATTCCCTTGTCACCTCATCTGAAAAGGAATAGCCGCTGATCATTTTCCTGAACGTATCCGCGTCATGGCCGAACAAACAAGCCATGCGGGCAAAGTTACTTGGCGCCCCCACATCCATCGCATTGCTGATCGTTGGGATCGAAGGCCGGGGCCGATACGCACCATTCTTCAGGTACTCAGGCACCACATCATTAAAATTGGTCGCTGCAATGAACCGGCTGACAGGCAACCCCATTTTCCAGGCGAACAACCCCCCTGTCAGGTTCCCGAAATTCCCGCTTGGCACCGAAAACACCAGTGGCAATTGCTTTTTCTCTAACCGGGAGTACGCATAGAAATAGTAAAACATCTGCGGCAAAAGCCGGGCTATATTAATGGAATTAGCAGAAGTCAGCCTGATTTCCGATGTCAGGACCCGATCAGCAAAAGCCTCCTTCACCATTCGCTGGCAATCATCAAAAGTACCTGCTACTTCTACAGCAGTAATATTTCCTCCAAGGGTCGTCAGTTGCTGTTCCTGAATGCGGCTCACCTTCCCGGAAGGATACAACAGACAAACTTTTACTCCCGGAACACCGTAAAACCCCTGTGCCACAGCGCTCCCGGTATCACCCGATGTAGCTACCAGCACTGTGCTTTCCCGGTCTTCGTCACGGGTCAGGCATGCCATCGTCCTGGCCAGGAAACGTGCACCAAAATCCTTGAACGCCAGCGTGGGCCCATGAAAAAGTTCCAGCGCAAAAACACCCGGAGTCACCTCTGCCAACGGGGCATCCATGCCAAGCGAATCAAAAACGATCTGCTCCAATTCCTGCTCATCGATGGCTCCCCCAAGAAAAGCCCGGGCCACCTGAAACGATAATTCAGGAAGCGACAGCCTGTCAATTTCAGAAAAAAACTCCTGCGGAAGGGATGGGATCTCCACCGGCATGTACAATCCACCGTCCCGCGCAATTCCCTCTAAAACCGCTTCCCGAAAAGAAACCCGTTCCTGAAAATTATTTGTGCTGTAAAACACCATAAAAACTTCAACCTTTAAACGGTTGCGAAGCAACCAACTAGAAATTCAGGTCTTCCGGTCGAATGACCGGCCCCTTATTGTTTATGTTCGAAACATACAGATCACTATCAATACTCATGGAAGCAAAAACAGACTGCATCGCCTGTCCGGCAGCTTCCATACTTTTTCGGCTGTCCCCCAGAGCAAACACCGAAGGGCCCGACCCGGAAATACTGCAACCCAGTGCACCTGCTTCCATTGCAGCCTTCTTAGCCTGCTCAAAGCCCGGGATCAACAGAGAACGCACCGGTTCAATGATCACATCCTTCATCGATCGGCCAATCAGTCCAAAGTCACCCTTCATCAGACCGGCGATAAGTCCGCCAATATTTCCCCACTGGATAATGGCATCTTTCAAAAGAATTTCCCGTCGCAATATTTTACGGGCATCCTCCGTCCTTATTTCAATATGAGGATGCACTACCGCGCAGCAAAGCGCTTCAGGAGCCGGGATCTTCACCAGATCCAGCGGATCATATCCCCTGATAAGCACAAAGCCACCCAACATAGCAGGCGCCGCATTATCCGCATGGGCTGCCCCGCAAGCCGCCCGCTCAGCCTCCATCGTAAAAGGAATGAGCTCTTCGCGCGTCAGCGGCTCTCCCAGTAAGGTATTAGCCGCCACGACCCCTGCCACCGCGCTGGCGGCACTCGAACCCAGGCCACTTCCCAGCGGAAGTGCCTTTTCTAATTCCACCTCAATCCCCCTTTTCTCACCCAGATGATTGAGCAAATGGCGAATGGCCACCCCTGCTGTATTCCTGGTCGCTTCCCGGGGAAGACGTCCCTCATCACCGGTCACCGACAATATTTTCACATCACCCCCTTCGCAAAAGCGGGCAGTCACCGTATCGCCGGGTTCATCCAGCGCAAATCCCAGGATATCAAAGCCACAAGCCACATTGGCTACAGTTGCCGGGGCAAAAACACGTACTTCTTCCATAACTGAATGTTGCTCTGTCTATTCGAGCGAATAATTGGCAATTCTTAAAATATCAGCGAACACACCCGCTGCGGTCACTTCTGCACCTGCGCCGGGACCCTTGATCACCAACGGGCGCTCCCGGTAACGACTGGTAGTAAATGAAATGATATTATCACTTCCGGAGAGATCATAAAAAGGATGTTCCGGGCCTACTGCCTGTAGTTCTACCTTCGCCTTGCCCTCTTCCAGTGAAGCAATGTAGCGAAGCTTATGACCATTTCTGGCGGCAGATTCTGCTTTCTGGCGGAAATAATCATCTGATTTTTCCAGTTTTTCAAAAAACTCTTCCACCGACCCGGCATCACGGCAACTTTCCGGTACCAGGTTTTCCACCGGCACATCAGCCAGCTCCATATCCCCACCCACTTCACGAGCAAGGATCAGGATCTTCCGGGCCACGTCCATGCCATTAAGATCCTCTCTTGGGTCAGGCTCAGTCAACCCCTTTTCCCGGGCATCCCGCACCACCTGGCTAAAACGCATTCCCTTGCCAAAGGTATTGAAAATATAGCTGATGGTCCCCGAAAGCACCGCTTCAATCTTCAGCAATTCATCCCCGCTGTTCAACAAATCGTTCAGGGTATTGATGACCGGCAAACCGGCACCCACATTGGTTTCATAAAGATATTTCACACCGAAACGACCAGATGCCTTTTTCAAGCGCTTGTATTGTTCCTGCGTCCCCGTATTAGCCCGCTTGTTAGGCGTGACCACCGATACACTGGCATCCAGTATTTCAGCATAATGTGCCACGATATCCCCACTGGCCGTACAATCCACAAAGATGCTGTTCGGAAAATTGAACTCCCGTATCGCCGCTACAAAACGATCGATACCAGCAGCCTCCCCCCCTTCCAGAGAAGCATTCCAGCCTGCCGGATCAATCCCTTTACCGTCCAGAAGCATTTTCCGGCTATTGGACAATCCCGCAAGACGCAGTGAAACAGACTGCTCCTTGCCAATTCGCTCCTGGTTGGCCGCCATGATGGAAAGCAATGTGCTCCCCACCAGTCCCGTTCCAACAAGAAATACAGGAATGGTTTTTCGATCCGACAGAAAAAAAGCCTCATGAAGCGCGTTAAGTGCCTTCGCCTCATCTTTCCGGGCAACCACCGCTGAAATATTCCGTTCCGAAGACCCCTGGGAAATAGCAAACACATTAATTCCATTCTTTCCAAGCGCACGAAACATTCGACCCGCCACGCCCGGAGCCTGGCGCATATTCTCTCCTACCAAGGCCACCACCGAAAGCTCCTCCATGACCCGGACCGCCTCGATCAGCCCCACGGACATTTCATAACGAAACTCCAATTCAAGCTCCCTTCTTGCTGTCCCGCCTGATTTAGGATCCACCGCAATACAAATGGAATATTCAGAAGAAGCCTGACTGATCAGGATCACATTAATACCATTCCTCGCCAAAGTTCCAAACAACCGCATGGAAGCGCCTACCATCCCCATCATACCGCTACCCTGCAAACTCAGCAAAGCTACTTCATGGATCGAAGAAATCCCCTTGATCATGGTCCTTCCCGCAGGCATATCGCCGCTGATAACCGTCCCCTCAAATGAAGGATTGAACGTATTTTTTATCCTGATCGGAATACGCTGCGCCATCGCCGGCTGCATAGTAGCCGGATAAATCACCCTGGCCCCAAAATGCGACATTTCAATCGCCTCCTGGTAACTCATCGACTTAACCGGAAATGCTTCGGGGACCCTGCGCGGATCCGCCGTCATCATACCATCCACATCCGTCCATATCTCAATCTCATCGGCCCCGACAGCTCCACCAATGTTAGCCGCCGTATAATCCGACCCACTGCGTCCGATGGTTGTGGTCTGCCCCTTCTCATCCGAAGCAATAAACCCGGTAATCACCCGAAGCGGAGCATCCTCATCAAACAAGGCCGCTACATTTTCATTCGTTCTTATAAAATCAACCCGTGCGGCCCCGTAGTTATCATCGGTTCGGATCACCTCACGAGCATCCACAAAAGTGGCATCCACACCCCGCGACCGAAACACCTCTGAAATTATATAAGCCGATAAACGCTCTCCGAAACTGGTCACAAAATCCAGTATCTTCGGACTCATCTCCTGCAACAGGTAAATCCCATGCAGCACATCAGCCAGATCGTTCAACAGCAATTTCACCCGGGTAAGCGGCATGCTCTGTGTTTTAGGCGGCAGCAACTGTTTAACAGTCTCAATATGCCTGCGCTCCAATTCCAGATATTGCTCCTTGTAGGCTTCATTTCCCGAAGCAGCCACCGTTCCCGCCTCAATTAACTGGTCAGTAACCCCTCCAAACGCCGAAAACACCAAGCAAATCGATTCCCCCTGCTTCAGCCGCCCGCTAACCATATCCACCACCCCGGCAACCTGTTGCGGATCAGCCACCGAAGAACCACCAAACTTCAAAACCTTCATTGCCAATTTTATTTTGAAATAAATTCGTTCTGCAAAATAAATACATATTTTTCACAAAAAAAAACAAATTAGCTATTTCCGCCGCATCGGCTGGTTTCTAGTTTCATTGCTGTTGCTCCAGCAACAAAAAAGGTTGGTATGTCATTTGCATGTTAAGGGTATTAACCAAATTATTTTTGTATGAAAAAGCTAGTTCTCTATTCATTAAGCGCGGCTGCTCTGCTGGTAGCTGCTACAAGTTGCGAGGATGACGACGGGTCCGGTAACGGGAATGTGGTGCAGGAATGGAACATTGCCCTATCAGGTGAACTGGAAGTGCCCAGCACCAACCGAACCGAAACCGGTACCGCCCACCTGGTCCTGTATTCAACAAACGAGCTAAAATACGAGATCATGGTTAACGAACTCGCTTCCGGTGACGAACTAACCATGGCCCACGTGCATACTGGCGACCCGGTTACTTCGGGCCCCGTGGCCATTACCATTGTAGATGGTGATACACGCACATTTGCAGGCACCAGTGCCAGCGGTATGATAACGCTCACTCAGGAAGACGTTGACCTGTTAATGGGTGACAGCATTTATTTCAACGTGCATTCTACACAGGTACCCAGCGGCCTGATCCGCGGCCAGATTGACCAGGAGATCATTTTCGCCGATGACATTAGCCTCGATTCAGACAATGAAGTCCCGCCCGTGGCCGTAAACGAAGCCGAGGGGGAAGCCTTTATCCGCCTCACGGCTGACAACGTATTATTTTACAAAGTCAGGGAGGTCGAAACAACCCTTCCCGATCCCATAACGGCCGGACATATTCATGAAGGCGCCGCCGGCACCAATGGAAGCGTTGAAATAGATCTTTCTTTTACACAAGAAGACATCAACACCACCAAAAAGGTGACACTAAATTCCGGGCAGCATGACTTGCTCCTGAATGAAGACACCTACTTCAATCTGCATTCCACCATGGCACCGGACGGACTTATGCGCGGGCAGATTACACGATAAACACACCGCCTTCGGCGGAGTTTCGAAGCAACCTAAAGCTGTTTCGAAATATTCCGCCGGGCAACTGTAGAGTTGAAGGGGGTGGTTTTGGTGAAGCGACGGAGACCGAGCAACATGGCTTTTAGTTGGTCCCCTTCGGCGAAGGATTGGATTGATTCTTTGCCTGCCAGCCAAATTTGGTCTGTTGCACTGTGGAGATAAACGCGGGCCATATCCAGGGAAACCGGGGCACCTGGCGGGTTTTGCACGGCCTGACCGGGAGACGAAGCGCTGTTTGAAGAGGTGTTGTCCTGGTAAGCCCCGTCCAGGCCTTGCAAGAGTTTTTCTGCACGTAACAGTGCTGATTCAGACAGGTAAATCAGGCTGATCATATCGGCTATGTTCATGACCAGCTCCTGTTCTTTTTCAAGTTGTTGTCCGAATCTTTGGACTGCTGCACCGGCGATCATCAGGACTACTTTTTTCAGGTTGGCCAGCAAGTGTTTTTCACTCACAAGCTGATCTTTGGTCTGTGAAGCGTTGTTTTCTGAGGAGGACGGAACAGGGAGACTGGAAAGTTCGCGGGCTACCTCCCGGGCGGCAGTCAGTAGATCCGGTTGGCCTTTCATGGCCCTTTTCAGAAGCATATCAACCGTAAGAAGGCGGTTTATTTCATTGGTTCCTTCAAAAATGCGGTTGATGCGGGCATCCCGGTACGCTCTTTCCACGGGTCCTTCGGCAGAGTAGCCCATGCCACCGAAAATCTGAACAGCTTCATCCACCACGTAATCCAGGCATTCTGAACCATACACTTTCAGGATGGCACATTCAATGGCAAAACGTTCCGTACTTTTCATTCCAGCCTCATGATCGGGCATGCCTTCTTTCCGGAATTGCCTGTAGGCATCCTCAATGTGTCCGCCGGTGCGGTACATGGCCGATTCAACGGCGAAGGTACGGATGGCCATTTCTGCCAGCTTATAGCGGATAGCGCCAAATTCGGCGATGGGAACCCCGAATTGGATTCGTTCCCGGGCATATTTCAGCGACCTGGAGATGGTTTCCCTGCAGGCGCCCACAGCGGCGGCGCATAATTTCGCTCTGCCGGTATTCAGAATATTCACGGCTATTTTAAACCCCTGACCCCTTTCCCATAATTGATTTTCTGCTGGGACGGGACAGTCATTGAAAAATAGCTGACGGGTAGAAGAGCCTTTGATACCCATTTTTCGTTCTTCGGGATTCATGGTGATGCCCCCAAAACCTCGTTCTACGATAAAAGCCGACAGGTCTTTATCGTCTTCAATTTTTCCAAATACGATGAGGATATCTGCAAATCCCCCGTTGGTGATCCACATTTTCTGGCCATTCAGCAGCCAGTTTTTGCCATCTTCGGCCGAACGGGTGGCTTGTGTCTTTCCGGCGCCGGCATCCGAGCCGGCATCCGGTTCGGTCAGGCAGTAGCAGGCCAGTTGTTGGCCGGTGGCTAGTTCAGGAAGATATTTTTCCTTTTGCGCCTGATTGCCGTAATAAAGTATCGGAAGCGTTCCAATCCCGGTGTGTGCCAGAAAGGTAACTGCAAAGGAATGGCTGGCCCCAACCGCGTCGCCGACCAGAAGGCCGGTATTGAATCCTTTGCCGTATCCGCCTTATTCTTCCGGAAGCGTAATTCCCAGCAGGCCCAGCTCGCCTGCTTTT
>DATCYD010000149.1:0-8438 GCA_036570465.1 Anseongella sp. | reverse complement strand
CCCCCGCCAAAGCCGGCATCACCTGGCTTTCCGGATGAAGACCTGTGATGGAAGATCCATAATCCTCCGGCGCCGGAAACGCCAGCACACGGACATCCTGAAAATCACCTTCAGGGCGGGGTAGTTTCACATGAACCTTTTCTCCGCCATGAATCAGGGTTTCGGAAGCAGTTAGGTAACGCATTGCCTGTTCAGACTTCACCCATGGACCGCCCGACTGGCTCCACCCCGGACTATTAAAAATCCCAATATCAATACCCAGTTCCCCGGCAGTTTTTAGCGCCGCATGCATGGCTTCCCACCATGTGTCGCTAAAAAGGGTAACATCCCCGTAAGGCACCTTTCCGGTAAGCCCCATATTGCCGATGAAGGCGCGATTGATCCCCACTTCCTTCATGGCGTGCAGATCTTTCACCACCCCTTCTTTAGAAACATGATCAGATATCCAATACCAGTAAACACTCGTTTGAATGGAATCCGGAACGGTTTGGAAAACTTCTTTCATCCTGGAAAAAGAGTCGCTTGCAGATTCCTGTTTGGAGCAGGAAGGCATAACTGCCAGCATAGCCAGCAGAAAGGCTAGTAAAAAATATGAACGATGCATGCCTCAATAATACATCATTCCGCCTTGTCTTGCATCCTGCCCTGTCCTGCCGAAAGTGGCCTGATCCCCAGCTCCAACCCCTTCCGGGAAAAGAAAAGCGAAAATGCAAGGCTTTACTTTACTGACACAGGGTTGTCAGCGGAAGGTTGTAAATTTGCTACCATGAAAGTACATACGACCAATTATCAGGACATATTCATCCGGTTGGCCGAAGATTGCCCTGCTGCTGCCGGAGAAATACCTCCTGAAAGAAAAAAGGGGGAAACAGCAGCAATGATCCAGTTTGAAATGATCAGCAAACACCCATACCGCTATACCTCTGACGACGTACTGTTCCAGGTATATGCCGAAAAAAACGATTTAACCGAAGAAGAACTTCCGGCTGCCCGGGAACAATTTTTCTCAAAGGGCCAGCCCTGTTTCCGGGCCTCTCCCCTGCCTAAACGCTACGGATGGGGCGTTCATAGCAACCAGGACGAAAAAGTAGCCCTGTATGGTTGTGAAACCCCGGAATACCAGCAGCTTTCTGCTGGTCGCGATCCTGTTTCAGGCCGGAAAGTTAACGTGTACCGGGCTATGCGGTCATCCCGGTAGAAGGCATTGAAGACAGGTCAATGCATGCAGGCCACCTTCGGCCGGATACCAGTGCTGGCGTCCTGCGCTATTTCACCGGCGTAATTACAATTTTTCTATACTCAATAGGACCATGGTCTCCCTGAATATAAATGGGACCGGGTTCCCCTTCATGACTATCCAGCGCTCCCCCGGTAATTCCGGGTATTTCGCGATTGCTGATGACCGTCTTTCCATTGGCCACCACCGTGATCATTCTGCCAGTCAGCGTAATATCGAAAGTCTGCCATTTGCCAGGACCCAAAGCTGCGATCTAACTGGGTGGGAGAAACCCATAAATCCCACTGAATAAAATATTGGACGGATGTGCGTTGGCGGGGCTGTCTTCGATCTGTACTTCATAACGGCCCCGAAGATAAACGCCGCTATTGCTTCCTTCCTGATAGCGGAATTCCACATGAAGCTTAAAATCGGTAAATTCCTGTTCAGAAACCAGATTGGCGCCGGAATGCGGGCTGGTCAGAATTCCGTCACGAACCACCCATTGATTTTCACCCATCGCCTTCCATCCGTTCAAATCCATGCCATTGAACAGGTCAATGGATTTTCCCCACCGGGGTTCCTCGGTACGCTTCAGCAAAGGGGCCCTTACCCCTTCAAACTCATATTCTTTTCCTTCACTGGTGGTAATAGTTCCTTCAATTCCTTTGCCAATAAGCCTTCCTTTGATAACAAAGTCCCCGTCACCACCTTCCCACTGAGGAGGAATGCTGAATTGAAACTTCCCATCATTAAAATGGATCTCTGCCACGGGACGTGCGCTGCCAACCACCCCCACAAAATAACCCACAAGTGTTTTGTTGCCTGAAAGCTTCACCTCAAGCCAGGAAGGAACGGATTTGCCGTCCTGATCAATGGTAATATCCCAGCGACCGGTCAGGTCATCAGCAGATCTTGTTTCACCGGGTATCTGTGAGAATGCCTGTTTATCTGCCGGAATACCATTCCCCCATGCGGGAACTACCACAGTCAGGAGCATTCCACCCAGTAATCCGGTACAAATTTCTTTATACATAATCGTGATATTAAATGACGGCAAGATAAACAACGACTTTTGATTTCTTTCCTTCTATTACTTTTATCCGACACTATACATTGACAAAACATTGTTTTTTGCCGGATTATTTTAAAGATTCGTAAATTTTACCGGGGTATTTAGTCTTAAAAATATCGATTTTGTAAAAATATAGGCATTTCAAATGTTTCGATACATTTATGCTTTGTTACAATTGTTTATTTTCTCACTTTTGTAACAATATCGTTAGTAATCTGCTTTTGATGTAACGATACCAAAACCTGACAACCAACAAAACGAGAGATAATGAGAACAATTCTTTACCCACTTTTCCTACATCCTGATTTTCTACAGTCGAAGCAGTTTCCGGAATTTCCTCCGGGGATCGTGCCTCTTTTTAACCCCTGAACCAGGGTCATGCCGCCGGTGCACCTGGATTACGCATCTATGCACCGCATTTTATAACCCTCTAACCCAGTATTTCTATTGTTAAAACCCTTATTATGAAATTTATTGGAACTGCCTTTTTGTTGCTGGTGCATGGCATATGCCTGGCACAAACTAAACCCATATCGGGTATCGTAAAGGATGGCAGTGATGGTACCGGATTGCCTGGTGTCACTGTCAACGTACAGGGACAACCGGGAGGCACCTCCACTGACCTCAACGGGGAATTCCAGATTGAAGCTGCTATCGGAGACACGCTTGTGTTTGCCCTGATTGGCAAACAAACGGTCAAGCAAGCAGTGGCTGAACGGAATATCCTTGAAATTCTTTTATACGATGATGAAAGCCTCCTGGAGGAAGTCGCCGTTGTGGCCTTCGGTACCCAGAAAAAATCGAGCATGGTCTCATCGGTGACTTCAGTCAGCGTCAAGGACCTGAATACACCGGCATCCAACCTGACCAGTTCCTTCGCCGGCAGAATCCCCGGTGTCATTTCTTACCAGACAACAGGCGAGCCGGGAGCGGATAACGCCCAGTTTTTTATCCGGGGCGTTACCACCTTCGGGTACAAGACTTCTCCATTGATCCTGATTGACGGATTTGAAGCCTCTACTGATGATCTGGCCCGGTTACAACCGGATGACATCGAAAGTTTTTCCATTCTGAAAGACGCCTCCGCTACCGTACTTTATGGCGCCCGCGGTGCAAACGGGATCATCATGGTTACCACCAAATCAGGTGAGGAAGGGCCGGTTAAACTGAACGCCCGTATAGACGTGAGCACAGCCACGCCTACCCTGGTGCCTGAAATGGTGGACGGGGTACAATACATGCGGATGTACAACGAAGCCAGGGTATCGAGGGATCCTGTATTGGGACCTTATTATAACGAACAAAAGATACAATCAACCCGTGACGGGCTAAATCCGATGATTTATCCCAACGTGGATTGGTATGATGTGCTCTTCAACCGCTATACGATCAATACAAAGGCGAATGTGAATGTATCCGGCGGCGGAAAGGTAGCCACCTATTTTGTATCCACCGGTTACGATAAGGAAACGGGTTTACTGAAAGTGGATAACCGGAATAATTTCAATAACAACATCGACATCAACCGGCTGTTTATTCGTTCCAACGTCATTTTTAAACTCTCACCTACTACTACACTCGACACTCGCCTGCAAGGACGTTTCGAACGCTACAACGGCCCTTTCGCATCGGCAGCGGATATTTTTGGCATGGTGATGTTCAGCAACCCGGTTGACTTTCCGGCGGTTTATGAACCGGACGCGGAAAATGAATTTACAGAGCACACCCTATTTGGAAGCACCTTTGCTAATGGCGTTCTGAAACCCAACCCTTACGCCACCATGGTGCAAGGCTATGAAGACCGTAACGAAAGCAAGATCGCCGCGCAGGCAACGCTTCAGCAGGACCTGGAATTCATTACCAAAGGACTGCGGGGACAAGTGAAAGCGTCCGTTAACACCTGGGGTGAATATACCAGCCGGAGAAGCTACCTGCCTTTTTATTATGAACTGGAATCCTATAACCAGATCACCGAAGATTATAAATTATTTTCGCTTAATCCTACCTCCGGCAGGGCCTACCTGGGAAATGTGATTCCCGGACGTGACGCGGACGGTCATTATTATTTCGAAGCGCGTTTCAACTGGGACCGGGTATTCGGAAAACACACCATTGGCGCCATGACCGTGGGTATGATGGAAGAAAAGCTGCTGACAGGCGGAAACAGCACCTCCATTTACGAAACGTTGCCGGAAAGGAACATGGGTAACTCCGGACGTATCAATTACGGATACGATGAACGGTATTTCTTCGAATTCGCGTATGGCTACAATGGATCCGAGAAATTCTCAGGGACCAAAAGGTATGGATTCTTTCCCTCTCTGGGAGCCGCCTGGCTGGTCTCCAATGAAGCCTTCTGGCCGGAACAAATGAATTTTATCAGCTCGCTGAAATTCAGAGCCACCTGGGGACGGGTAGGGAACGACGCCATCGCAGAGCGCGCCGACCGTTTCTTTTATCTCTCTGACATCTCACTGGGCGGAGGCGCTTACCGCTGGGGCTCCTCATTCATGAATGCATACGATGGCTATTCCATCCTTCGTTATGCCAACCCGGACATTACCTGGGAAGTTTCCGAAAAGTGGAACGTGGGCATTGACATGGGACTGATGGAAGAATCGCTTAAGATCCAGGCCGATGTATTCAGGGATACCCGGAGCAATATTTACATGACCCGGCAAAACTTCCCTTCCACCGCCGGACTGGAAGCAGCCATTAGCGGGAACGTCGGTAAAGCCCTTTCCTGGGGCGTGGACGGTTCCATCGACTACCAACGTTTCTTCAGTTCAGATTTCTGGATGACTGGCCGGATGAACTTCACTTATGCCACCAACGAGTACCTCGAACTGGATGAAAAAGATTACCCAGATGAATACCTGAAACGGGTGGGTCATAACATCAACCAGCATTGGGGCCTGGTAGCCGAACGGCTATTCGTGGACGAGGATGAGATTGACAACTCACCGGAACAAGATTTCGGCAGGTACATGGCCGGGGATATCAAATACAAGGATATCAATGGTGACGGGATCATCAACAGCAACGACCAGGTGCCTATTGGCTATCCCACAGTCCCTGAGATCCAGTACGGTTTCGGTATTTCCGCTGGCTACAAGAATTTTGACTTCTCCTTTTTCCTCCAGGGGAATTCCCGGGTGTCTTTCTTTATCAACCCTGGCGTTGGCGGCGGAAATGACGGCCTTGAAGGCATCGCCCCTTTTGCCTTCCGGAGAAACGCGCTGAAAATAGTTGCCGAAGACTACTGGAGCGAAACCAACCCCAACGTGCACGCCTTCTGGCCGCGTCTTTCTACCGACCCGCTGGGGAACAACACCCAGCAATCGTCCTGGTGGCTGCGCGACGCTTCGTTCATGCGTCTGAAAAAAGTTGAACTCGGATACAGCCCCAAAGGGCTTGAAAAACTGGGATTCGAGTCCGGAAGCCGGATTTATTTCACAGTGGAGAACGCGGCGGTATTCAGCCCTTTCCAGCTTTGGGATCCCGAAATGGGACGCAGAGGACTGGGTTACCCTCCCAACCGACGGTTTAACCTGGGTGTTCAACTGGCATTCTAATGAATAATTGAAGAGACATGAAAAGTTTAACCAAAATAGCACTGATAAGCACGGTACTGGCCCTGACCACTTCCTGTAATGAATACCTGAATGTGGTACCGGACAATACCCTCAAGCTTGAGAATCTTTTTGACCTGAAAGAGGATGCCTGGAATGCGCTGGCAAAAGTATATAGCTACCTGCCCGCAGATGACCAGACGCACGTAACCACCTGGACACTGGGTGACGAATGGATTGGTCGTCTGGACCTGAATGATGTAACCGGAAACCTGCGGGCCATTCGGATCATGCGCGGGTTGCAGTCTGAAACCTCCCCTCAACTGGGCCTTTGGTCCGGCACACAGGGTGGCAAGCGGATGTATGAAGCCCTCCGGCAAACAGACGTTTTCCTGGCCAATATTGACAATGTACGTGACATGACAGACCAGGAAAAAAAAGACTGGAAAGCACAAGTCACCTTTCTGAAAGGCTACTATGCTTTTCTGCTGGTACAGCGTTATGGTCCCATTGTTTTACCAACGGAAATGGTAACTCCGGAAGCTACTTCCGAACAATTATTCCTGAAACGGTCGAAAGTAGAAGATTGCTTCAATTTCATCCTGACCCTCATGAACGAAGCCATCCCGAACCTGTCCGAGCGGGCTACTGAAAACGAATGGGGCCAGGTGGACCAGGTAGTCGCCAAGGCGATCAAGGCCAGGGTTCTCTTCTTCCGGGCCAGCCCCTTCTTCAATGGGAATAATGAATACTTTGGCGACTTTATGGACGATGATGGCCAACCCTTCTTTCCCCTGACCTATGACCGGGAAAAATGGAAAGCTGCCATCGATGCACTCACCGAGGCAATCACTGCCGCAGAAGCCAACGGAATGGGTCTTTACCATTATGACAAAGAACCCTTCCTGTACGACAGGACGGCCTTCACCGCTAACCAGGAAAACATGAAAACCCTCTACGACCTGCGGATGGTGATCTGCGATCCCTGGAACAAGGAACTTGTATGGGGCAATTCTAACATTAACTACTATGGACAGGGTGAACTGGCCCATTCATCCAATATCCGCCTTCCCGAAGGATATGGCGATGGAGTGGTCAATACCGCCGGATTCTCCTGGCAGTGGATGGCCGCTACCTACCGCATGGCCGAGCGGTATTATACCGAGAACGGACTTCCTATCAGCGAAGACCTGACTTTTGACATGAATACCCGGCATGAGATCATCACCACCCCCGGTGCGGCAGAACCCGAATACCAGGAACTTGATGGCATCATGCAGCCAGGCGCAGAAACGATCCGCCTGTACATGAACCGCGAACCGCGATTTTATGCAAATCTGGGCATTACCGGAGGATACTGGCGCGCCCATACAGTACGGATCAACACGATGATGTATGCCAGCTCAGACGGAGGGTTTAACTCTTCACAGCACTCCACAGACTTCCTGTGTACCGGCATTGGCGTTCAGAAATTTGTGCATCCTGAATCGCAATCGGGCGCATGGCAACGGACGATCAAATATCCCTATCCCATCATGCGCATGGCAGACCTTTATCTGATGAAGGCCGAAGCGCTGAACGAATACAATGACGTCCCCACCCATGAAGTGTACGACCTGGTAAACCTGGTGCGTGAACGGGCCGGCATTCCCGATGTGGAAGATGTGTGGTCAGACGCTTCCCTGGCAAAAACCGTCAACAAGCACCGCACCAAAGAAGGCATGCGGGATATCATTCTTCATGAAAGAAGCGTTGAACTGGCTTTCGAAGGCAGTCACTTCTGGGACATGCTTCGGCACAAACGAGCCACAGCAGAATTCTCGACGCCTATCTGGGGATGGACCCATACCGGAACTACAGGCAGTGACTTCTTCGTCCTGGAAGTAAAGCAGCCCCGGCGGTTTACCATCACGGATTGCCTCTGGCCCATTGATCTGAACGAAATGAATACGAACGGGAACCTGATTCAGAACCCCGGTTGGTAGGATTATCAGTGAATAAGCAAAAGATGAATGTTATGAAAACGAAACTATATTTGTACCTGCTGACGGCATTTCTGATAACCGTTGCTTCCTGCAAGGAAGAAAGAAGGTTTCAGGCAAACAGCGACGACAGCACCCCTCCGGGGAAAGTGACCGATATCACCTACGAACCCCTTTACGGAGGTGCCTTATTTTTCTATACCCCTCCCGGTGATGAAGATCTCCTGGGCATTGAGGCGGTTTACACCAACGCGAACAACCAGTCCTTTACATTTTCAGCCTCTTATTTCGCCGATTCTCTGGAGGTTTACGGCTTTGCCGATACCAGCGAGTACACCGTGCAACTTTACGCCGTGGACCGCGCCGGAAACCGGTCAGAAGTTGTCAATGTACCGGTGACACCGCTGGAACCGGCCTATACACGGGTAGCAGAATCAATCGTGGTAAAACCAGGCTTCAGCTCCTTTTTCCTGGACTGGCAAAACGAACTGGAACAAAACATCAACGTATATGTGAATTTCAGCTACTCGAAAGACGGCGAGCCGTATGAATTCACATCGGTATTCTCTTCCAACCTCGAAGAAGACCGGCGC
>DATCYD010000148.1:0-1504 GCA_036570465.1 Anseongella sp. | reverse complement strand
AAATGGGAGCCGGTGTCCAGCTTTTCTTTTCGAAACAAGCTTCCAGGAGTTGTGACGCATTTTTCTTGACGATAATCTTTCGTTCAAAATCCAGTCCGGCGCTATAGCCCCAATATTGATGCGTGTTACGTGCGTAGCAATAAACACATCCATGTTCGCATCCTTGATAAGGGTTTAGGGAATACATGAAGTTAAGATCGGGACTGTCCACCCGGTTCACTATTTTTTTAGGAAATTCTTCCATATACTGCGTAGCGCTGTTACAGAGCATGGCTTCATCGATTCCTTCTGCGTGCTCGGCAACATATTCATTTCGCAAGTATGGGTTTTTTGTATTGAGTTGCGCTCCCCGTCCCTTAAGCGTATCCTGAGTTTTTTTTCCACCTGAGTCCATCTTCAAAATTACTAAAAAAATTAGTATAATATCAATTTGTGATTGTTTGTCGAAACAAATTTGCGGTTGAGGAGGCGGCTCGTTACATTTATCGTATGAAACGAATCGTGTTTTTTATTGCATGCCTGCAGTGGTGTTGCCTGACGGGGTTTTCCCAGGCCCCTTCAGCTACTCCTGCACAGAAAACGATCCGGAATCAACTGGAGGCCCGGAGCCTGACGATGGCTCCAGACCTGATGGCAGATCAGGATCCTGCTGGGGCTGGCTTCTCAAAGGAACGGTTGGCCCGGATCGATGAATTGTTAAAGGGTTACCTGTCTGATGATGAGATCGCCGGGGTGTCGGCTCTTATAGCAAGGAACGGAAAGGTGGTATATCAAAAAGCATTTGGCTATTCTCAAGACGCTATTTTTCGGATTGCATCCCAAAGCAAAGCCGTAACCAGTGTGGCCGTTATGATGTTGATGGAAGAAGGAAAGTTTCTTCTGGACGATCCGGTGTCCAGGTACATTCCTGAGTTCAGCCAGGTTAGGGTGATGAAGAAATTTAACGAAGAGGATTCAACCTGTACCACGGTACCGGCCAAACGGGAAGTTACTGTACGAGACCTGCTTACCCACACTTCAGGCATTGGTTATGCCGTGATCGGAAGCCGGGAAGCAAATGCGATTTACGCTAAAGCTGGTATTCCGGTGGGGTTTGAAGCCAGGCCATTGAAACTGGCCGATAAGATGAAAATACTTGCGGGATTACCACTGATGCATCAACCTGGCGAACGGTTCACCTACGGACTGAATACCGACATGCTGGGTTATCTGGTGGAGGTGGTTTCGGGGAAATCGCTGGCCGAATTCTTCAGGGAACGTATTTTTGAGCCCCTGGGCATGAAAGATACCTGGTTTTACCTTCCCGAAGAAAAAGCCGGCCGTCTGGCGGATGTTTATATAGAAGATGCTTCCGGAAAATCGGTTCCCATGCCCCGGACAGGTCCGGCGGGTTATGACCGGGATTATCCGCTGACAGGCAGTACTTATTATTCCGGCGGCGCTGGTCTGGTTTCTACTGCCTGGGATTACGCGGTGTTCATGCAAATGTTACTCAATGGTGGTG
>DATCYD010000147.1:0-7105 GCA_036570465.1 Anseongella sp. | reverse complement strand
CAGGTCATCCCGTTCATGCCCAGTTTGGCGGCTTCACGCGCGGTAGCGTCAAATAACAGTTTTCCCAAACCTTTACCGCGGAAGGTCTCATTCACTACAATGTCTTCCAGATACAGCCGCTGTCCCTTCCAGGTAGAGTAGCGGATGTAATAGATAGAAATTCCCACTAAACGGCCTTGCACTTCGGCTACGTAGGCCCACCAAACAGGCGAAGAACCGAATCCGGCGTCTTCCATTTCTTTCAGGGTCACGGTGACCTCTTCCGGCGCTTTTTCATAATGGGCCAGTTCTTTTACCAGTTCCAGCATTCCAGCACAGTCCTTCTTCTCTGCCTTTCTGATAACTGTTTTATCAACTACTGTTTCCAAATCGTGTATTTTTTGTAATCCGGCCTACCGCCCTCCGAAGATTGCTGATCCAATGCGTACCATGGTACTGCCTTGTTCCACAGCCAGCTTATAATCCTGGGTCATTCCCATGGATATTTCCCTGAACCAGGGGGACTTCCGGAAGTACGCTTGCTGGATGCCCTTGAACAGGGTTGCCAGTTCATAGAAATCTTCACGAACGTGTTTTTGATTTTCGGTATTGGTGGCAATGCCCATCAGACCGGTTACGCGGATATTTTTCAGAGCGCCGAATTCTTCATGTCGCAGGAGTTCTATCAGCTCGTCGTAGTGAAAGCCAAACTTGGTTTCTTCGTCAGCGATATGTACTTGCAGCAGGCAATCAATAACCCGTTTGTGTTTTGCTGCCTGCTTGTCAATTTCTTTCAAAAGCTTCAGGCTGTCTGCTGAATGGATCAGGTGAACGAAGGGGGCAATATATTTTACCTTGTTGGTCTGTAGATGGCCCACCATGTGCCATTGAATATCGGCCGGTAGCAAGGCTTGTTTTTCAACCATCTCCTGGACGACATTTTCGCCGAAAGCCCGCTGTCCGGCCTCGTAGGCTTCTCCGATCATTTCAACGGGTTTTGTCTTGGAAATGGCGATCAGCTGTATTCCGATCGGGTCCAGTTCCATTTTAAAAGCCTTCAGATTATCAGAGATGCTCATTTATACGTAATTTTGGACAAAAATAAGGGAAATTCTGACTTTAACACAATGGGAAGCATGTCTCTTCACGTAATTCTCCGGATCCTGGTACTGCCAGCCCTGTTACTTTTTTCATGTATGGAACGGGAGAAGGTGCCGGAAAATCTGATCCCAAAGGAAATCATGAAAGAGATCCTGACGGATATGCACTATGCAGATGCCTATGCTTTTCAGGAGTTCAGGGCGGATACCATCTACCGGGCTGCCGCAGGTATGTACCTGGACATTTTTGAAAAATACAATGTGGATTCAGCCGATTTCAATACCAGCTTTCATTATTATGTCCTGCATCCTGTGTTGCTGGATAAAATGTATCAGGCGATGATTGATAGTGTTCAAGCCCGGGAAACCAGGTTGAAAAAATAACAGGATCGGGTAAAAACCATGCTGTATCCTGAAAATATTGCCGATAAACTGGGCTTTACTGAAGTCAGGCGACTGCTTGCCTCGTATTGCCTCAGTCCTATGGGCCGGGAACGCGTGGAGAAAATGCAGTTCGTCACCCGGGCCGCACTGCTTAACCGATTGCTGCAACAGACTGCTGAATTTAAACAGCTGCTGGAAGATGATTCTCCGTTTCCGGCTTCGGATTACCTGGATATCCGTCCCTGGCTTCATAAAATTCGCCCGGAAAATGCGTTCCTTTCCCTGGAAGAAGTGTTTCAACTAACACTTGTATTGCGGACGGTGTTTCAGGCGATCCGGTATATGCAGGAACGGGAAGGTCAGTACCCGGCGCTGGAACAGCTGTTTGAAAGGGTAACTGTGAAAACGGAATTACAGGAGCTTACCGGCAGGGTGATAAATGATAAGGGAGAAGTCAGGCCAGATGCGTCTCCTGCACTCGCTGCCATTATGCAAGATATCCATCGATCCGAGCTGGAATCGGGGAGGAGACTGGATGGCATTTACCGGCAGGCAATAAAGGAAGGATGGATTGCTGACGGCAACCTGACCATTCGCCAGGGACGGACAGTGATCCCCATTCTTGCGGAATTTAAACGGAAGATACGAGGGTTCATCCACGATGAATCTTCAACGGGGCAGACCGTGTTCATTGAACCGGCTGAGGTGTTCGACCTGAATAACCGGGTGCGCGATCTGGAATTTGAAAAACGACGTGAGATTACGCGAATCCTGGTGGAACTGACCCGGGAGTTAAAACCTTTTGTGCCAGAGCTGGAGAGCTATCAGCAATTGCTGACACACCTTGATTTTGTGCGCGCCAAGGGCCTGCTGGCAATTCAGTTGCAGGCTGAAATGCCCGAGGTGAGCGATCAGCCGTTCATGCAATTGGTGGATGCGCGTCATCCGCTGTTATGGTTGTCACATCGGGAGAGTGGGCAGGAAGTAATTCCGTTGAGCCTGACGATTGATGAAGATGCGCGCATTATTGTACTTTCCGGTCCGAACGCGGGCGGGAAATCCGTTTGCCTGAAGACGGCAGGGTTGCTGCAGCTCATGCTTCAAAGCGGGTTGCTTCTGCCGGCAAGCGGGTTCTCCAAAATGGGGATCTTCCATAAAATACTTGCCGATATTGGAGACGATCAATCGATCGAGAGCGATCTGAGTACCTACAGCGCTCATCTCTCCAAAATGAAGGAATTCCTGGCACAGGCCGGAGAACGGACATTGGTACTGATTGACGAATTTGGTACTGGTACCGATCCGCAATTCGGTGGCCCGTTGGCTGAAGCGGTGCTTGAAGCGCTGAATAACAGGCAATCGAGAGGGGTAGTGACCACGCATTATTCGAACTTGAAATTATTCGCAGGGAATACGCCAGGGCTTGTGAACGCCAGTATGTTGTTTGACAGCAAAGCGCTGAGCCCGCTTTATCGCCTGGAAATGGGAAAACCGGGCAGCTCCTACGCATTTGAGATCGCCGAAAAGATTGGTTTGCCTCAAGAGGTCCTGCAAACGGCAAAGGAAAAGGCGGGTGCAGATCAGAATTACCTGGATAAACTACTGATTGACCTGGAACGCGACAAAAAGGAGCTGCTGGATAGGAGCAGCTCGGTTCGCCGGCAACAGGAACAGCTGGACCGGATGCTGGCAGAAAATACCGCACTCAGGCAGCACTTCGATGACAATCGTAAAAACCTACTGAAGGAAGCTCGTGAGGAAGCCCGCGAAATTATTTCGGGGGCAAACAAACTGGTTGAAAATACCATAAGCCAGATCAGGGAATCAAAAGCCGATAAGGAACAAACCCGGGAGGCGCGCAGGCGCTTAAAAGAGGTGGGTGGAAGACTGACGGCCGGAAAAGATTCCACAGGACAGGATGGGGCCGGCGACAGGAGCGCCGCGGGGCAAGCCGCCTCCACTGAAATTGTTCCCGGGAGCTGGGTGAAGCTTCCTGGCAGTGATGCGAAGGGAGAAGTGATTTCGGTATCCCGGGGAAATGCAGTCATTGCTGTTGGGAATATCCGTACGGTGGCCAAACTAAACAAGCTGGAAAAGGTAATGGGTCGTAAGATGGCGGGCCAGTCCAGGGGGACTTCCGGAAAAAGCGGGTTTCCGGAAAAAGGGAACACGGGATCTTATAGCGCTTATCAGCAATCCGCAGGTATGCATTTTAATCATGAGGTTGACCTGCGGGGAATGCGGGGATCAGATGCACTGTCGGAACTGGAAAAGTTGATGGACAGGGCACTGATGCTGGGGGTGGAAAAGCTTCGGATCATTCATGGCAAGGGCGATGGGATTTTACGAAAATTGATCAGGAATTACCTTCAAGAATATTCGCAGGTGACAAAAATGGAAGATGAACACCCCGACCGGGGTGGCGACGGGATAACATATGTTTACTTCGAATGAACGGGACGTCCTTTGATCAGGGCTAACCTTTGGGGCATTTTTTGCAACGCTTGTCCTTCTTGTATTTACAGCTATTTAGATTGAATCAAAATTACTGTTTCCATTAGTTTTGTCAGATCGGGTGCCCGGTTAGGTGGGTTTTGAATGATCAGATCGGCGCTGTCACGGTATGGCAACAGGTATTGCTCATAAGCTGGTTTTACATGGTGTTTCCATTGATACCGGATCATTTCTTCGGTATAGGCTCGTTCAACCAGATCTCTTTTGATACGTCTTTCCAATGCAGTAGCTTCATCCACCTCAACAAACACTTTAATATCAAGCCGCTTTCTTACAGCGGCCGAATGAAAAATGAACAGACCCTCTGCAATGATGATGGATGCGGGTTTCAGGCGTAGTTTGCGCGGGGCCCGGGCAGGATTGTTAAATGTATATTCGGTTAGTTGGATTTCCTTTCCCAGGGAGATGGCATCCAGGTCTCTGATAAAGCGCTGCTGGTCAATGGCAGAGGGAAGGTCAAAATTTACCTGGTTTCGTTCATCCTTTTGCTGCAATTCCAGGGGGAAGTAGTAATGGTCCTGAGACAGGAGGCAGACCTCCTGTTCCAGTTGGGTAGTCAGCAATTCCAGTAAGTAGGTCTTGCCGCTTCCGCTACCTCCGCAAATTCCTATGATGAGCGGATTATTCCTGGATGGCATAAGAAAGGTTGACTCTGAACCGGTTGTTCCGGATGCCGAGTAGCTGGGAGGCTGATTGGGAGATGACGATGAGCGCATTTTCCGTTTCCGCATTGGAGGGAATGTTGCCCACTACCTTGACCATGATGCTACGACGGTTGGTGGGATTAGTTACCTTGATAATGGTACCGGTGGGCGCCGAATTATGGAGTGCAACGCTTTTGGCCTGATTGAGGCTGGCATTGGTTAGCCAGGCGGCCAGGCCGCTTTCTTTCACTTCCCGTACCAGTTTGGGGAGGTCCTTGTTCTTTTTCTTTGTGTCCTTGCTTTGTTCTGCCATGCGGTCAGGAGTACTCATAATGGGCGTAGGCGTAGAGGTATAAACTTTTTCTTCTGTTTCCGCAGATTCGTCATTGGCAGGAGAATCCGGACCGGCCTTGGGTGATTCTTCACCAGTCTCGTCCGGCGTATTGGAAGCATTGGATGCCGCCGAAAGCTGCTCCGGGTCGTTGGCGATGGGGCCGCTGGCAGAGACGATGAGACGTTGTCCTATTTCAATATGGCTGTCGCCGATATCATTCAATTTACGGAGTTCTGCTACAGTGAGCCCGTACTTTTGGGCAATGGCGAACAAGGTTTCTCTCGGGGCAACGACGTGTTCAGTGACTGTACTTTGAGGCGGGGCGGCCGGGGTGGGAAAGGTCGTTTCCTGGGCAGGCTGATCATTTTCGGGCACCAGCACCAGGTTCTGAAAGGTATTCATGCTGTCAATTTCCATGCGAACGGTGTCTCCGATCTGCAGGCCGTCTATATGGGTATTGAAGCGGATAAGATACCTTGGGTGCACGTTGTAATGCCGGGCGATGGAATAAAAGGTCTCCTTCGGCGTGACTTTGTGCATGACCACTTTCCGGCCCTTATATACGCCTATTCCCAGTGAATCGGTGGTTTCTGCGGCAGAAACAGTACCGGCCGAAAAAAACGCAATTAGCACTGTGATCAGTAAGATATCTGTCTTGTTCATATAGCGGTCACTTTTCTCTCTGTGGCAATTATAACAAATAAGCGAGAATTTCCGACTTTCTTTTCACATAACAAAGCTGGTTTCCCATAACAAAAAACGTATCCATGGCCCGTTGAAGTATGCCTTCGCCCAGTAAATCCTGATGGATAATTCGTTGCTGACTATCGGTCACCTGCAAATAATGGTCCATCATTTTTCCTTCGCCGGTGGCGACATAATAGGCCAGCAGCTGTAACTCGCCCCAGGGAAGCAGATCGGCAGTTGCCTGGACGCCCGGGGGGAGGAGGTTCAGTTCTTCCCTTTTCAGCGTTGCAGGCTGAGGGAGATGGACCGGTTTAAACTTGACGGGTGAGGTATGTTTCCAGGGGGACTCTTCTGCGGCAAAGGTCCTGATGGTTGTCCCGGTGGCCGGATCGATCAGTTGATACCTGCGTGGCTCGGATTTATAGTTCCAGGCGAGGACGCCTTCTGCCACGGCCTGTCCAAACACCGGGTTGTAATCGGACCAGGCCAGGACGCCGTCCCTGAGCCGGTATGCCATGATGCCGCGGTGTTCAGGCAGGGTTTCGGACAGGTAACCATGGAGAAATACATGATTGTGCGCGACTGCTTCAAGGCCGCAGAACCAGGGTTCTTCCAGTCGCAGATTATCAAAGGGGAAGGTTCCGTTGCCGGTTCGGATGCAGCTGAAAAAAGTTTCCTTTTCAGAGGGATCACGCACTTCCAGAACAAGATGGCCGGCGGTTTCATCCGGACGGATCTTCCAGATGATGCCCTTGTATTGCTTTTGGAACGCTTTATTCAGCATTTATGCGTATTTTTGTTATGAATATTACCCTGAGCGTATGAATCGTATCTTATCCCTGCTTTTTCTACTGACTGGCCTCGCCCTGGCCGATGTAAACGCTTTTCAAACGGCGCCCCGCCCGCAGGCTGATTCTGTTGCCATCGGGGATTCACTGTCTCCGGTTGATTCCTTTTCCCGAAAAGCCGATTCCATCTCTCAGGATATTCCTGTTGTGTATCAGTTGAATATCCGCGAGGATATCGGTCCGGCTGCCTTGCGGAAAGTGCGAAATGCGTTTACAGAACTTGACAAAGTTAAGGCTTCTTATTTGCTTGTCAATATGAATACCTATGGCGGACTTTTGAATGCTGCCGATTCTATCCGTACCCGCCTGCTGGAATCACCCGTTCCGGTGATCGTGTATATCAACAATAATGCGGCATCAGCGGGTGCACTGATCGCTCTTGCTTGCGACAGCATTTACATGCATCCTGGAGCTACCATCGGGGCGGCCAGTGTCGTGAATGAGTCCGGTGAGGTGCTTCCTGAAAAATATCAATCCTACATGCGGTCCATGATGCGGGCTACAGCCGAAGTGCAGGGTCGGGATCCGCATATTGCTGAAGCCTTTGTTGATCCGGCGGTAGATCTTCCTGAAATCGTCGCGGAGGGAAAGGTGCTCACCTTTACCAGCACTGAA
>DATCYD010000146.1:0-4611 GCA_036570465.1 Anseongella sp. | reverse complement strand
AAAAGGCGGACTGTCCGGTCGGCGGGTCTTCCCCACGTTGACCGGACAGTCCGCCTTTATCAATTTTCAATACCCTTAAGTGGGTAAGTTACCCGGTTTATTCCGCTTTTAGAGGGAACGTATAGGTGTACATTCCAGGCTGATTTGGGAAGAAACCCTGGATTTGTACCATTCCCTGCTGGGTATTCTTCAGCGCCCGTTCGATCGATTCCTGGCTGCTTACTTCCGTACCGTTTACACGGGTGATCACAAAACCTTCACGGATCTGGGTATAACGGTATATCTGGCTATTCTCATCTATGTCGGTGACACGTACGCCGTTGTCGGTCCGGAGTTCTTGCTTTTCCTCATCGGAAAGAGGCTTGAGCTCGATGCCAAGCTTCTCAAAACCGGCGGCTGCTACCTGGGGTTTCTCACTTCCCTGGCGATTCTTAAAGGTAAGCTTCAACTTTCGTTCCTTTCCTTCCCTCAGGATGGTGACATCCACTTTGTCGCCCGGGGCATGACGGCCCACAACTGCCATCAGGTCACCCGTACTCATGATTTCCCGGTCATCCATTCTGGTAATGATATCACCTCCACGGATGCCGGCCTCGGCAGCCGCACCTCCTTCCACCACATCTTCCACATAGATCCCACGGTTAATGTTCAGTTCCTTTTCTTTGGAGAATGCAGCGTCGATGGGTGTAAAGGACACGCCGATAAAGGCGCGCTGTACCTGACCGTATTTCAGCAGGTCATCAATCACCTTCTTCACAATATTAACCGGCACGGCAAATCCATACCCTTCGTAAGAGCCGGTATGCGAGATAATGGCTGTATTGATTCCTACCAGTTCACCCTTGGTGTTCACCAAGGCACCACCACTGTTCCCCCGGTTAATCACCGCATCTGTCTGGATAAATGACTCAATCGCTGCCGTGGGAGTTTCTCCCGAGTTCAACGGCCGGTCAGAGCCAAGGATGCCGATGCTTCGCGCCGTGGCGCTTACAATACCTGCCGTTACCGTCGATCGAAGGTCAAAAGGGTTGCCCACGGCAAGCACCCATTCTCCTACCTGAACCGCATCCGAGTTTCCGTACGGAATGAAAGGAAGATCCTTTGAGTTAATCTTTAGCAAGGCCAGATCGCTTCCGGGGTCGGTCCCAATCACTTCCGCTTCATATGTTTCCCGGCTGTTGAGCGTGACTTCCACCTTTTCTCCGTCCTGGACCACATGGTTATTGGTAACAATGTAACCGTCAGCCGTGATGATCACGCCAGAGCCCGAGGCCCTGGGCGCCCGGCGCGGCTGTTGCTGGCGTCCACGGGGAGCGTCAAAAAAATCAAAGAAGTCATTGAACGGAAACTGTTGTCCGCCGCCGTTACGGTAGTTCATTGGGTAAGTTGTCTGGATGTACACAACGGCCGGGGTAACCTGGGCCGCTGCCTGTGTAAAATCCACCAGTCCCGCAGATCCCACCACAGCAGGTTTATTTAAGCTTGCGAATTGCGCCTGTTGCTTTTCTTCTATAGAAGTCACCTGTCCGGGCTTTTCAAAAATCTTGTACATGCCGAGCGCTATAAGCCCTCCTAGTGCGGCAATAAGTACTGTTGAAAGTATTCTTTTCATATCCATCTACTTTTTGTCTGGTAATTTCTAACTGCTAAAATCTAAATAATAAACTAATGCACCTTATCTTTGTTACAAATTTTAACATTTTTTAACAAGTGTTATCAGGCTATGACGCAGATCAGTTTCAGTAAATATCAGGGAGCAGGAAATGATTTTATCATCATTGACGATCGTTCAGGCCGTATTTGTCCGGATGTGGAATTGTTCAGCAATTGGTGTAACCGGCGATTCGGAATTGGTGCGGACGGAGTCATGCTGGTACGGAATCACAGTGAGCTGGATTTCGAAATGCTGTATTTCAATGCCGACGGACGGGAAGGCTCCATGTGTGGAAATGGGGGCAGGTGCATTGCCGCCTTTGCCCGCGAACTCGGGATCACCGGTACCGAAAGCCGCTTCATGGCCGTGGACGGACCTCATCGCGCCCGTATTTCGGACGGCGAAGTGAGTCTTGAAATGAAGGATGTCAGCCGGGTCGAAGAAAACGAAGGAGATTATATTCTGGACACGGGTTCCCCCCATTTTATCCGCATTACCAATCAACTAACTAACCTGGATGTCATTGGGGAAGGGCGGGCCATCCGGTACAACGATCGTTTCCGGGAAGAAGGAATCAATGTAAACTTTGTGGAACCCGTTGGTCAACGATACGCTGTGCGCACCTATGAACGCGGAGTAGAAGACGAAACCTTTGCCTGCGGTACGGGAGTAACGGCTGTAGCGCTGGCCATGGCCGTAAAGGAAGGCCATTACGGAGCGATGAAAACAGAACTCCAGGCACGCGGTGGCTTGCTTACTGTTCAATTTCAAAGGGACGATGAGCAATCATTCTCAGGCATTTACCTCAGCGGCCCCGCTGTTCTTGTTTATCAGGGAGAAATTCTCATTTAATTTTTTGTTATCCTTTAACTTTATTATATATTTAGATTTTTTATCGTTTAGATTACGCTGTAATTTTAATTTATACCAGTGTTACGAGTCAGCAGCGTAAAACCTTGTAGAATAGTCTATTCTTTATTCGAACACGAATATCTCGGGTATTTGTTCGAGCCGCACATCGTACAGCTGAATGAATCAGGGGAATTCTCGCTCGTACACCAACGTCTTTTCTCTCATACAGCTTCTGAATTTCATCAATACCTGGATGACACCGACCTGAGGATCATCCGCCTGCTGGATCAATGCGAACAGGAACATATTATTAAACGCTATTTTAAAAAGGCCATCCGTCCCAGCGTTTTCTTCCCCGCGCATTATGATGAAAAAATGCACGCACACGTACGTCCCCGGATTGAAAAGCGATTGGCCGAAGCCATTGATCTGATGCGGGAGAAAGAAGTTTTTGAAACTGACAAGGAAGGAAATCCCACCTGGAAACGCCTTGAGATTGCCGAAGAACCCGCAACGGTTTTGTTCCATTTCCGGCGGAGCGAAAGCGGCACCCGCTATTTCCCCACTATCAAACATAACAATGTCCGCATTGACTTTATGTTCCGGGATGCGCTGATTATCTGTAATTTCCCCGCAAAGATGCTGGTGCATGGATTGCTATACCATTTTGAAGGCCCCCTGGAAGGCAAGAAGCTTCAGCCTTTCCTGAACAAGCGCTACATTGAAATCCCCCAAAGTTCCGAACAAACTTATTTCGAAAAGTTCGTGGCGCCACTCATCGAAAAGCACCATGTATATTCCGAAGGGTTCGAAATCATTACCGAGCGCCACAACGCGGTTCCCGTGCTGAAGATTTCCGGCAACAGCATCGGTTCAGGGGCAATTCTTCATTTTCGATACAACACATTCCTCTTCCCATTTTCCACCAATCCCGTTTCCGTAAAGGTGCATCGCCACAACGGGAGCTATAAGTTTTACCGGATTAAACGATCCCGTACGTGGGAACAGAAAATGGCCTCCGAACTGACGGAAATGGGCATGAAGCAGCAGGACGCCCTCTTCACACTGGAAGGCACCGACTTCTATGGCCTGGTCCATTGGTTGAACGAAAACACTTCGAGGTTGCAAGAAAAAGGCTTTCTTATCGAACAGGAATCAGGTGGACGCGAAATCGTGATCGGTAAAAGTCATATCAATCTTGAGTTCCGGGAAAACAACGACTGGTTTGATATCCATGCACGGGTACAATTCGGAGAATACGAGATTCCCTTCCTGGATCTGAAGAACCATATTCTTAACCGAATCCGTGAATTTGAACTACCCGATGGGAAAATAGCCATCATTCCCGATAGCTGGTTCAGCGATTATTCCAACCTGTACGCCCTCACCGAAGGCTCAAAGCCTCGCCTTAAGAAACACCACATTGGCCTTGTGCAAGATTACGCGGGCAGCAATCTGGCAGCTGTAACCATTGACCGTAAACTCCAGAGTCTGGTTTCCTTTGAGAAAATTGAAGAAATCCCACCACCCCTGGGATTCCGCGGAGAACTCCGTTCATACCAGCAGGCTGGTTACAACTGGTTCAACTTTTTACGGGAGTACCGTTTTGGGGGCTGTCTCGCCGATGACATGGGCCTGGGGAAAACCATCCAGGCATTGGCCCTGCTCCAAAAGATCCGGGAGGAGAACGAGCATCGACTCACTTCTCTTATTGTAATGCCTACCTCCCTGATCGAAAACTGGCAATCAGAAGCCGCCAAATTCGCCCCGACTCTGAACGTGTATGTGCATACCGGAACCGACCGGGTAAAAGATGTAGGTTTTTACAGCGAGTTTGATGTTGTATTAAGCACTTATGGCGTCGTACGGCAAGACATCGGTCTGTTAGAGGGTTTCTTCTTCCACTATGTCATTCTGGACGAAAGCCAAAACATCAAAAACCACGCTTCCAAAAGCGCCCGGGCAGTAAAAAGCCTGAAATCAGCCCACCGGCTTATACTGACCGGCACCCCCATTGAAAATTCAGTATCAGAGTTATGGTCACAGCTATCATTTGCCAACCCAGGCTTGCTGGGAAATTTTGCCTACTTCCAGAAAGAATTCCA
>DATCYD010000145.1:0-5857 GCA_036570465.1 Anseongella sp. | reverse complement strand
ACTAAACTTTATTTATTAAAGAATATATAATAGCTAATCAGGGCGTGTTGAACAAAAGAACGTGAAAATGCCGGAAATGGAAACGATATTAGCAGAGAAAGGATTTCTCGATTACGCGATAGATCCCAGCTTGGATTTGTTCGCAGAAATAGAACGCTTAAAAAAAGAAAAGAATGCTATTATTCTTGCACACTATTACCAGGATGCTGACATACAGGATATTGCAGATTACATCGGGGATAGCCTCGGTCTTTCCCAGGAGGCGGCGAAGACCAATGCCGATGTGATCGTGTTCGCTGGTGTGCATTTTATGGCTGAAACTGCGAAAATCCTGTCACCAAAGAAGAAAGTGTTGTTACCGGATCTGAAAGCGGGCTGTTCCCTGGCTGATACCTGTCCGCCGGATGAGTTTAAGGTTTTTAAGGAGCAGCATCCAAACCATACGGTGATCATGTATGTGAATTCGACGGCAGAGATCAAAGCCATGAGTGACATTGTCTGTACCTCCACTAATGCTGTAGCAATCGTTGAAAGTCTTCCGAAAGATGAAAAGATTATTTTCGGTCCTGATAAGAATCTGGGCAGGTATGTGGCAAAGAAAACAGGCCGTGAACTGGTACTTTGGGACGGTGCCTGCATGGTTCACGAAATCTTCTCCCGTGAAAAAATCATTAAATTAAAACATCGCTATCCACAGGCGAAATTGATCGCGCATCCTGAATGTGAAGAACAAATACTGAAAGAAGCGGATTTCATCGGATCTACCACCGGTTTACTTAAATATACGATCAATAATCCCGGTAAGGAATTTATTGTAGCTACCGAATCGGGTATCCTGCATCAGATGCAGAAAGCTTCCCCTGATAAAACCTTTATACCGGCACCTCCGGATAATAACTGTGCCTGTAATGATTGTCCGCACATGAAACTGAATACTCTTGAAAAATTGTACTTGTGCATGGAGTATGGACAACCGGAGATATCATTGCCCGGATCTCTGATGGATAGGGCCAGGAAACCCATCGAGAGAATGTTGGAAATATCTGCACAGAAGGGTTTATAAAAAGCATATTATCCTTTGTAACAAAAAAAATAGAAAACAAGGCTCAGAAATTACCAAGATTGTGAAACTATTTTCTTCTTTTCTCTGTTAATTTCGTTCAGTTCGGTTATAACCGAACCTCGAATCACAACAGAGAATGGCTGAAAAAAATACGCTAAAGCAGCAAATAAAGGAAGAACTTATCGAAGATTTCGGGAAGTTCATGGAGGCAGATAGCAAGGTTCCTCCCCTGGCTGCTCGTATGCTTGCACATCTTATCATAGACAATCACAAGGGCATCACCTTTGAAGAAATGGTGGACTTACTGAAAGCCAGTAAGAGTTCTGTTTTCACCAACCTGAATATTCTACTCCATAAGGGGCGCATTATATATTATACTCTTCCCGGCGACCGCAAAAAGTATTATACTGTTGCTCCCGATGACAGCATCGATCAAATGGATGAGCGCATCAAGGAATGCGAAAGAAAATTGTCCTTGTGCCGTAAGATCATGGCTTACAAACAATCCAATCAACAGGCAGGGATGGAAAAATGCCTTACCATGCAGCTTGCCCACCTTCAAAGTGCTATTCATTTTCTCGAACAATATAAAACCCTATGTGAAGAGCATAAAAAGCAGATAATCCACCTCAAAAAGTAAATGAACCGCAACACACATTAAAAAAGATGAAAAAAGTCAGTTACATCGCTTTATTAGCCGGCATATTCCTCGCCACCTCCTGCCAGCAACAACAGCAGGGACAACAGCGTGCTCAGGGGCCCCTTCCCCTTCCGGTTATAGAAGTACCGAATAAAACAGTGACCGGATATAGGGCTTATCCGGTTAGTTTGGAAGGAACGATCAACAGTGCCGTCCGGGCGAAAGTTTCCGGATACATTACCGGTGTTTTTGTCGATGAAGGACAAAAAGTAAACAAGGGTCAGACTTTGTTTAAACTGGAGACAGCTTCACTCAGTCAGGATGCAGGAGCTGCAGAAGCAAATGTTAATGTAGCCCGAGTGGAGGTGGAAAAATTGAAACCGTTGGTAGAAAAGGGAATCATAAGTGCCGTTCAGCTGGAAACTGCCAAAGCGCGTTTGGCCCAGGCAGAAGCCAGTTATAACAGTATTATGGCAAGTATTGGTTATGCAACCATCAAAAGTCCCGTAAACGGCTATGTGGGAGCTATTCCTTTCAGACAAGGCTCCCTGGTAAGCCCCGCCGACCCCACACCCCTGACTACCGTTACAGATGTTGATGAAGTATATGCGTTCTTTTCCATGAATGAACGGGATTACCTGAATTTTTTGCAGAATACGGATGGAAAGACACTTTCAGAAAAGATAGGAAATTTTCCACCTGTGGAATTGCTGCTGGTTAATGGTGAAATTTATCAGCATACGGGCAAGATTGAAACGGTGACCGGACAGATAAATACGACTACCGGAACAGTTAATTTCAGGGCGACTTTCCCGAATCCCGAACGTATTCTGGCAAATGGAAACAGCGGCACCATTCGGATCCCAAAGACTTACGAGGTTGTAACAGTGGTACCTGAAGCAGCTACATTTGAACAACAAGGCATGGTGTATGTCTATAAAGTGCAGGGAGATACGCTGGCTGTGCTTACCAATATTAAAGTAGCGGACCGGGTGAATAACCTGGTTCTTGTCAATGACGGAATCAAAGCGGGAGATCATATCGTAGCTCAGGGAGTTGCTAAACTCCGTAACAATACCCCGGTATTGCCTCAGCCTATTCCATTTGACAGTGTCGCAAATACCCTGGATGTAGTATTTAAATAAGAAGCAGCATGTTAAAACAATTCATAGACCGGCCGGTACTGTCCACCGTTGTTTCCATTATCATTTTGATACTTGGAGTACTTGGACTAACGACCCTGCCTGTGACGCAATATCCGGATATCGCCCCACCCACGGTTCGCGTGATGGCTAACTATCCGGGGGCCAATGCCGAGACCGTCCTGGAAAGCGTCATTATTCCGATCGAAGAACAGATCAACGGTGTGGAGGGCATGACTTATATTACTTCTACTGCAAGTAATAACGGGATGGCTTCCATCCAGGTGTTCTTTCAGCAGGGTATTGACGCAGATATTGCCGCAGTAAACGTACAGAACCGGGTAGCCCGGGCAACACCATTGCTTCCACGTGAGGTTACCCAGTCCGGTGTTACTACGCAGAAACAGCAGACGAGTTCGCTCATGTTTCTGACTGTTCTTTCCGAAAACAAGGATTATGATGCCACCTTTATACAGAATTACCTGAATATCAATGTGCTTCCGGCGCTTAAGCGAATCAGTGGCGTGGGAGATGTATCGGTATTTGGTTCCAAGAATTACGCGATGCGGATCTGGTTACAACCGGAAAAGCTGGCCGCTTATAATCTGATCCCTTCCGATGTGACCATGGCCATCAATGAACAAAGCCTGGAAGCTGCCGCAGGTTCCCTGGGACAGAATAATGCGGAAGCTTTTGAGTATGTGATCAAATACGGGGGGCGGTATTCTACCGAAGAGGAGTACGGAAACATCATCATCAAGGCGCTTGGAAACGGGCAGTTTCTGCGATTAAAGGATGTTGCCAAGGTTGAGCTTGACGCCGAAGGTTATTCAGTTATTTCGCTGGCGAATGGCTTTCCGGGGGTGAGTATGGGAGTTTATCAGACACCTGGTTCCAATGCGAAGGAAATCATTGAGAATATCCATGCCCAGCTGGATGTACTGGAAAAAGACTTTCCGCCGGGCATGTCCGTCACAGTTAATTTCGACACCAACGAATTCCTGACTGCTTCTATTGAGAAAGTGGTAGTTACGTTGCTGGAAGCATTTATTCTGGTGTTTATCGTGGTCTTTATTTTCCTTCAGGACTTCCGTTCGACGCTTATACCCGCCATTGCGGTACCGGTGTCTATTATCGGTACATTTTTCTTTCTTGGCCTCTTCGGATATTCGGTGAACCTGCTGACACTGTTCGCACTGGTGCTTGCCATCGGTATTGTGGTGGACGATGCTATCGTGGTGGTGGAAGCGGTGCACGCGAAACTGGAAGAAGGCGCCGAAACCGGGAGGAAAGCCACCCACAGCGCTATGAGTGAAATTACCGGGGCGATTATTTCCATTACCCTGGTGATGGGCGCGGTATTCATTCCGGTGACCTTTATTACAGGCCCTACGGGCGTATTTTACGAGCAGTTCGGGATAACCCTGATCGTGGCCATCGCCATTTCGGCACTGAACGCACTTACGCTCAGCCCGGCATTATGTGCGCTGTTCCTGAAACCGCATGCTGACAAACATCAGAAAAAGGGTTTCATGCAGCGTTTTTATGCGGCTTTCAATGCTGGGTTTGATGCAACTACCAGGAAATATGTGGGATCGCTTCGCTTCCTGTTCCGGCATAAATGGATCACTGGTGTTATTCTGATCGCGGCAGTTGCCGGAATTGTCTGGGCATCTTCCACGACACCTACCGGTTTTGTTCCGAACGAGGATCGCGGTATCATCTTTACGAATGTTGAACTTCCCGCAGGCGCGTCTCTGGATCGTACGGTGGAAGTCACCAGGGAGCTTTACAATAAACTGGAACAAATTCCCGGTGTTACAGGAGGAACCCTGGTGAATGGCTACAGCCTGATTTCCGGGGCGGGAAGCAATTATGCACTGGGCTTTATCAAGTTGGCGCCCTGGTCTGAAAGGAAGGCTGATTCCCTTTCAGCCGATGCGCTCCTGGCCCGGATGTTTGGTGCCGGGGCAACTATCTCCGATGCTAATATCCTGTTTTTTGCGCCGCCTAGCGTACCTGGGTTTGGCGTGTCCTCTGGTTTCGAGCTGAGTGTACTGGACCGGCTTGGAGGGGACTTCAACGACCTTGACAAAGTCACAAAGGAGTACCTGGGACAATTGATGCAGCGGCCCGAGATCATGTACGCGCAAAGTTCATTCAATACGAATTACCCACAGTACGAAATCGAACTGAACGTTCCCAAGGCCAAGGAAGCAGGAGTTTCTATCAGCAGTATTTTTGGTACGCTTCAGGGGTATATCGGGAGCATATATGCCGCGGACTTTGCCCGGTTTGGAAAACAATACCGGGTATATGTGCAGGCTCTGCCGGAGGATCGGGCCAATACCAATGACCTTGATCAGCTGTTTGTCCGCAACGCTGCAGGAACGATGGCGCCTATTACGGAGTTCATAACCCTGAAGCGGGTATATGGGCCTCAGGCGGTAACGCGTTTCAATCTGTTTAATTCGGCAGGAGTCAATGGAGCCGCCGCACCGGGTTATTCTACAGGGGACGCTATTAGGGCAGTGCAGGAGGTGAGTGAAACGGCGCTTCCGGCAAATTATTCGGTGGCGTTCTCGGGCCTTACCCGGGAAGAGATTTCGGCTGGAAATCAGACGCTCTTCATTATTATTTTAAGTGTCCTGTTTGTCTATTTCATTCTTGCGGCCCAGTACGAAAGTTACCTGATACCTTTTGCAATACTATTGTCACTGCCGATCGGTATCATGGGAGCCTTTGTGACAACAAAATTCGCCGGACTGGAGGTGAATATCTATTTCCAGATCGCACTGATCATGCTGCTGGGACTTCTGGCGAAAAACGCTATTCTGATCGTTGAATTTGCCATACAGCGGCGCAAGGCGGGATTGTCCATTGTCGAAGCCGCCTTTGAAGGGGCGCGGGTCCGGTTGCGACCGATTCTGATGACCTCCTTCGCATTTATCGTGGGGCTGTTGCCTCTGGTATTTGCGGGTGGGATCGGTGCCGAAGGGAACAATTCAATCG
>DATCYD010000144.1:0-3641 GCA_036570465.1 Anseongella sp. | reverse complement strand
CCTCTACAATTTCTTCCAGTGGAAATACCCCGTCAATCTCCACGTGAAGTTTTCCCTCTCCAAGCAGGCTGGTGATCTTTTGCAGCTGTTCTTGTCGCGGCTGCATCATAGGCCAGACCAGGTGAATTTGTCGCTCGCGGGCCAGTGCGATGGCTTTGGGATCATCTTTGGTGGAAGATGGCAGGCATACTACCCTCCCTCCCGGTTTTACGTTGGAAATGGAACGATAGAGCACCTCCCCTCCCATGGCGTCAAGTACGGCATCCAGGTTCGGGACAATTTCTTCGAATCGTTCTGTTTTATAATCAATGGGGCGGTCGATGCCCATTTTTAGTAGAAAATCTTTGTTTTCGGCTGAAGCCGTACCGCTTACATGGGCGCCGGCCATGTTGGCAAACTGAACAGCGAGGTGACCTACGCCGCCGGCGGCGGCCTGTACCAGAAGATGTTCCCCCCGGGTCAGTGCAAGGTGCTCATGGATTGCCTGAAATGCAGTCATTCCTGCCAGGGGAAGCGCGGCAGCCGCCTCGAAAGTTGTATTTTCCGGCTTTTTAACCACCAGGTGAGCCGGGGCGATCGCCAGTTCTCCACAGGCGCCGTTTGCGGGTAAAAATGCGAGAACAGGATCTCCCGGATGAAGGTCCCTGACCTGACGGCCCGTAGCGGCCACAACACCACTGACTTCCTTACCGGGGATAACAGGCAATTTCAGGTCTTTACAAGAGATGTGTGTTCCGGAACGGATCTTCGTGTCCACGGGGTTCAAACCGGCGGCAATTACACGAATAAGTATTTCGTTATCTCCCGGTAAGGGCTCTCCTACCTGTGCCGTTTGCAGCTCTTCGGCTGGGCCAAACCGACGAAAAATAGCAGCTTTCACTGATTCGTATCTCCTTCCTGTTCTGTATTTATTTTAGCGCGTTCTTCACCGCAGGTACTACTTCACTAGCAAAAAGCCGTATTGACTCCATCATGCCTTCATGACCCGGATCACCCACATCCATGTGCGCAACAAACCGTGTCAGGCCAAATTGCCGGGAAACCGAAACAATCTTTTCAGCCACGTCTTGTGGCGAACCCATAAAAAGGGCCCCATGCCGGCTGAAACCGGCTTCAAACTGGGAGCGGGTATAAGGAGGCCACCCCCGGGAACGACCTACGCGGTCCATCTGTGCAGCGTAGGCCGGAAAATAACCGGATAGCAACGTGGAGGCTGATCCGGCGATAAAGGTATGGGAATGAATGCCCAGCTGCATTTTTTCAGCAGGATGTCCGCTGTCGTTATACACCTTTCGGTAATATTCCACATGATCTTTGAACTGAGAGGGCATGCCGCCAATAATGGCCAGCATTAATGGAAGACCCAGGACGCCGGCCCTGTAAATAGATCCGGGTGTTCCGCCAACGGCAAGCCATATGGGTATTTCCCGGTCGTCCAGCGCCCGTGGGTAAACCGTCTGCCGTTCCAGCGGTGGGCGGAACTTGCCTTTCCAGCTAACTTCCTTTTCCCGGTTCAGCTGAATCAGTAAATCCAGCTTTTCAGAAAAAAGCGCGTCATAATTTTCCAGATCATAGCCGAACAAAGGGAATGACTCAGTAAAACTTCCACGCCCGGCAATGATCTCTGCCCGCCCTCCCGACAGCAAATCCAGGGCGGCATAATCCTGATAAACTTTTACCGGATCCTGGGAACTGAGCACCGTAACGCCGCTGGCAAGCTTAATCCGCCTGGTAACCGTTGCCAGAGCAGCCAGGGTAACCTCGGTGGAAGCAATGGCATAATCGGCACGATGATGTTCGCCCAGCGCCACCACGTCCAGCCCAAGCTCGTCGGCGAGTTTAATCTCTTCTACCATTTCAGTCAGCCGTTGTTGAGCCGGCCTGAATTTCCCGGATTGTTCGTCATAAGACAAATCCCCAAAAAAGCCAATTCCGAATTCCATCATGAAGTAAAGATAGTAATCTGTTTTGGGTCTTTTACTCCTGAGCCCGTTTTGTCACAGAGATCGGTTTCCGGGTAATGCCGAAAAAGAATTTCTGCCCTGGATGGTACTTTTCACGCAGTTCAAAATTTTCAAATGCCGGCCCACCGGGAATATCTATGTACTTGCTTTTGTCTCCGCTTCCACCACTCCAGTATTTCGCCCTGCCGTTCACCCGGACATGCAAGGAAGGATCAAACCGTGAACTTTCTTTGCGCCAATACTGTGTTACCTTGAAAAAGGGTCGGTAGCGCCAGGTCCACCGCGCCTGATAAGCGGGTTCCTGTGGCCAGGCTGAAAGTTCCGCAAACGATTCATTGCCAGCTGCGATTACTATAAAATCGCCGTTTTCATCCTTCAGAAATTCTTCCACCGGGTAACCTTCCTTTTCTACGAAATGAATATCATTATAGTCTTCGTACAGCTGGCGGGCGTCAATCACACGGTCTTTCAGATAAAGCAGCCGTAAGCGTCCGTAATTGCCCATGGTGGCGGTCAATGCGCAGCGTTCCATCGGCGCACTGTCTTCATGGTGGAATATCTCCAGGCCAAGCTCTTCAGGACGATCGCTACGGATTGAAATCCGCAGGTATGGGTGAGCCCCGTTCAGGAACTGCTCCATAAACAGATAAAGCGACAACTCCGCGATAGCCGGATTGGCCGGATCAGGATGGGTAATAACTCCCCTGCTGATAGAAAACGGCCGGTACGCGGGTGCATTTGCATGATCTCCCGCCCACATCAGCTTTCCCCATTTCCCATCGACCTGGGAAGGCGATATTTCACTGAATTCCATGGTGCCGTTAACCACCGGCTCAACGGCAATAAAATTAAGCATATAAACCTGATCGCCTGCCGCATATCCTACACGGATCAATCCTCTTGGACCACCACCGATCGCATCCTGGCCACTTTCAATGCCGTAGGGCCAGAGTCCGAACACAATCCCGTCCCGGATCCCCCAAATAGCCGGGTCATTCCCGTCAGCAGGACGAATCCATTGGTGTTCCGAACCTGTTACAGCCTGGGCCATTGCAGGAGTTGCCGGCACCAGCCAGCCAGTTGTAAAAAAAGTTATGCCAAGAATAAGTATCATGGACTGATCATTTGATCCAATGGATTTTAAGGTTGGAAGATGGATATGAAATTTTACCGAAACAATGCGTATGGTGATAACCGTCAACGCGGCGATCACTTCAGATAATGGCATGGAAATCCCAATCCGGAAGCAAATAAAATAAACAATGCCGCCGGTAATGCTGGCAAGCGCATAGATATCCCGGCGAAAGATCAGCGGAATCTCGTTGATCAGCACATCCCGGAAAACACCGCCAACTGTTCCGGTAATACCGCCCATGACAACACAAACCCAAAAAGGCAGGCCTGCGTCCATGCTAACACTAATACCCACGATCGTGAACAACCCCAGACCAATAGCGTCGAAGGCAAAAAGGGCGTTCCCCCATCTAACCAATTTACCCCTGAACAACAGAGTCACCAGCAGCGCCACTGCTGTGGTGATCACATATTTGGCATCCAGCATCCAGAAAGGAGTTTCTCCCAGTAAAACATCCCGTGTAGTTCCTCCTCCGATTGCCGTTATCAGCCCTACGATATACGCGCCAAACCAATCAATATTCTTCCCGGAAGCCAGACGAA
>DATCYD010000143.1:0-3540 GCA_036570465.1 Anseongella sp. | reverse complement strand
CTTACTGGAACGGGTAAAATCAAAAGGAAGCATGCTTATAAAAGTCATATTCTGACCAAAAAATCCACCAAACGCAAGCGTAACCTGACCCAAACGGGGCTGGTTGACAAGGCGGATGAGAAGAATGTGAAGTTTATGCTTCGGGTAGGAAAATAGTGCGGAGACCTACCGCGTATAGGTTAATTTAGTAAACCAGGGCTTCAGTCAGCATATGCTGATAAGTTATCGTCTCAAGGCGAACGCTGAATTCCCAAAAACAAGTAAAAATGCCAAGATCAGTGAATGTTGTGGCGGCTCGTCGTCGCCGGAAAAAGATCCTGAAAGCCGCCCGTGGTTACTGGGGCGCCAGGAGCAAGGTTTTTACCGTAGCCAAAAACACGTATGAAAAGGGGTTGCAGTATGCTTACCGTGACCGGAAAGTAAAAAAGCGTGAATTCCGCGCACTCTGGATCCAGCGGATCAACGCCGGGGCCAGACAGCACGGGTTATCTTATTCTGCCTTTATGGGAAAACTGAACGGGAAAGGTGTTGAACTGAACCGTAAAGTGCTGGCCGATCTGGCCATGAACAATCCCGACGCCTTCAAGGCGGTGATTGACGCAGTTAAATAAGATCAGAAGATTTTAATCGATTCCCGGTGTACCGTTTCCCGCAACAGCGGACGGCGCACCGGGAATTTTTATTAAAGACGTTCCGCAATCAGCACAAGGTGTCTGGCGCCGGCTGCCAAAGATCCCGTGCCCCGGATATTGGCGTCCTCTGCGATCGTAGTGAAGAAGGCATGATCGTCGCCTCCCTGTGTAATCCGGTATTTTTTTTGGAGCGCATCTGCCGAAGCCGGGAAATTACGTGTGCTGAGATTGATCTTCCTGCCTTTGTAACGCCTGGCAAATTCCTTTACAGGCAAACTCTCCAGTAAACGGTACCTGCGTCCCGGAAACCCATTGATGAGTTTCCCGCTGGTATAAAGGTGGCTGTTGGCGTGAAGCTTGGCCACTCCCATCCGGGCTCCCACTGTTTTGAATGCCCCTGCTTTGAGGAGGGCGGCCCCCGGCTCGTAAAGGTAGGTCAACGGTTGAGAAAGCGGAGTGGGAGGTAACGAGGCTTCTTCGGCCAGTGAGTATTTGAACAGATCTGAGCCTTGTTCGCTGAGTGTCGCACAGGTAATCTGAGGAGTGTCACACAGACTGGTCTGTTCTCTGCCAAGGATCCATAAAATTTCCTTGCATTCATTCTTTACGGCCACTACATGTATTTCCAGGACAAACCGGAATGCGTTAATGCCATAGATCAGATCGATGAGCGGTGAGGTTTTGATCATGACCCGTGGGGCCGCTGCCAGAAGCGCGTCCAGGTATGGGATGAAGTTGGGTTCGTAATCTTGTAGCATAAAAACCCTTTGCTGTCCTCGCCCGCGCCGGGAGGGATCCAGGTAGATCCAGTCAAATGATGGAATTGCCTGGGATACTTTGGTTTCGGAAGCTGGCGTTGAGTGGTCCCCGTATTTGCCGGGACTTCCCTGGTTGGCACGAATCAGGTCAATTCCATCGCCGCAAATGAATTTCACATGGCGTGCTCCCAATAACGGGAGGTTATGTGCCGCGATCTCTGAAAGGTCTTCAGAACGTTCGACATGGGTTACTACCCGAAAATGTTTTGAAAAGAAATAACTATCTACGCCGGCTCCTCCGGTCAGATCGGCGATGCTGCCACTTGCATTCGTGCAGAGGCCGGCCTTATAGGCGCCTGTGAGCTCGGAGGAGCATTGTTCCAGCGACAGAGTGGAAGGGTAAATGATGCCCGGGGTTTGGTGCCAGGTAGGAAGCTTTTTGCGGCATTTCTGTTTACCCTTGATCTGCCGGGCGATTTCCTGCATGCTTACCCTTGAAAACGGTGATTTTTTCAAAAGAAGCCGGGCAGACTCCTCCTGCAGGTGCGCATCGATAAACTGCTGTACTTCGGGGCTTAATAGTTCGGGATTCAACAAAATTACGTATCTTTGTTTTGTGTGTGATTAAGTCTCCCGAACAGGGAGATTAAAATTAAAAAGGGGGCCGTTCATTCGGTTCCCTTTTATTTTTGGTTCCTGCCAGGTTTGGGCTGAAGTCTGGTTTACTTGCCGGTTTCTTTTTCTTTGACGACCAGCTGCACCGTATAGCGACTTTTCTGCTCCAGAAACAAATCCTTATTCTCCAATACCCGGTCAATGGTTTCCTGGTTGTAATACCGGATGGTAATCAGTTCCATCCCTGTATTATATAACACCTTATACTTTTTCCGAAGGTGTTCCACCAGTTGCGGTACTTTGTCGTTATCGTCCACCGATACGGAAAAACTAATGGCGGTATTTTGCATCACGTTGATGCGCGTGCCGCTTTCAGCGAAATGCCGGAAGATCTCACTGAAACCATCTTCGTGAATGAATGAAAAATCACGTGCATGCACTGAGATCAACCGCTGGTTCATCTTGAAAATGAAACAGGGAATGGGTAGCTGATCCTCATAAGCATGCATGACCATGGTGCCGGGCATGTCCGGTTGAAGGAATGAGCGGACATACAACGGTATATTCTTATTCTGCAGGGGTTTGATCGTTTTTGGGTGGATGACATTGGCTCCGTAATAGGAAAGTTCAATGGCATCGTTATACGTCAGCTTATTGATCTTTACTGTTTCATCGAACCATTTTGGGTCTGCGTTCAGCACACCGGGTACGTCTTTCCAGATCGTCAGACTTTCGGCATCCAGGCAATAGGCAAAGATAGCGGCTGAATAATCGGAGCCGTCACGGCCCAGGGTGGTGGTATAGTTTTCAGAGGTGCTGCCGATGAAACCCTGGGTAATCACTGTTTGCTTTTCAAGTAACTCCTGGAGTTCTTTTTGAATCCTTTCGCCGGTCAGTTCCCAGTTCAGCTTGCCTTCCCGGTATGTATTGTCTGTATGCAGGTAGTTGCGGGCGTCCGCCCAGCGGCAGCTGATGCCTTCCTGTAACATGTACGCAGTGATGATACGGGTAGAAAGCAGTTCGCCCATGCTGACGATCTGGTCATAAGCGAAATCAAAATCTGCCGGAGGTTCCTCTTCCAGGGTCCATTCCAGCTCTACAAACAAGTTATTCAGCACATCAAAAAGCGGGTGATGGGGATCAGCGATGAGTTCCCGGGCGATCTGGTCATGGGTGTCTTTGATTCCGGCCAGCAAGCTGCCTGTGGTTTCTTGCTGATTGAAATAAGCCAGACACAGCCCTTCGAGTGCGTTGGTGGTTTCGCCTATGGCGGAGACCACCACCAGCAACGGATGGTTGGTGTGTTTGCGGATGATCTCTGTGATGTTCCGTATTCCTTCGGCGGATTTTACAGAAGCGCCTCCAAACTTAAATACCCTGATGGTTTTCACAGACACTAAAAATTTGAAAGTTGTTCCTTGCTGAGGGAGGCATTCAGCCAGCCCTTATTGATACTGGAGTTGTACCGGTTGTAAAAATTGATGGCGGGTTGGTTCCAGTCCAGTACCTGCCAGGTCATCCCGTTCATGCCCAGT
>DATCYD010000142.1:0-3941 GCA_036570465.1 Anseongella sp. | reverse complement strand
TTTTTAGTTTTTACGGGGTTGAAGGATCTCGAATTCCTTTTCCCAAAAGCGGATAAGCGAGGCGTTAACATCGAATATGCGGGCCACCTCGCCAATGCTGTAGTATAGTTTGTTTATTTCTCGCTCTTTATAAGGCATAGTACCCCCCCCGGTTTAGTCAAATGACTGATTGGCTTGTGACGAAATCTGAAGCATCTGCTGGTATTCCGGTGCGCTGAGGTCATTGAAGTAAAAATGAACCGGGTTAACCGGTTTTCCATTCTTATGCACTTCGTAATGAACGTGGGGGGCGGTAGATACTCCCGAATTGCCCACCAGGCCGATTACTTGTCCGCGTTTTACCTTTTGTCCGCGTTTTACCAGTATTTTGCTCATGTGTCCGTACAGAGACTCATAGCCGTAGCCGTGCTCAATGACCACGTGGCTGCCATAGCCGCGGTCCGTTTCCGCTTTTTCGATGGTGCCATCGCCGGTGGCATAAATTTCCGTTCCGCGGGGAGCTGTGAAATCCATGCCGTAATGCATTTTGGCAGTTTTGTAAATGGGGTGGATCCGCATGCCGTAACCGGAGGCCATTCGTTTTAGCTTTTTATTGGCGACTGGCTGAATGGCAGGAACGGAAGCCAGCAACTTATGTTTGTTCTTGACGGAATTAACCAGAAAATCATACGATTTGGATTGCACATACAACTGGCGGGATAGCTGTTCAAGCTTTTTTGTTGTGCTTACCATGATGCCGCTGTAGTCAAAGTTCTCCAGGTGCTTGTACCGGTTGACCCCGCCGAAACCCGCTTGTCGTATTTCAAGGGGGATTGGTTCTGCTTCGAAAACAACCCGGTAAATATTGTTATCACGGTCCTGAAGGTCGGTTAGAACGACTTCCATTTGTTGCATGCGGTTCTGGAGGATGTCGTATTGAAGTTCAAGCTGTGCTATTTCCCGTTTAAGGCGTTTTTCCTTGGGGGAATCCAGGTAAGAATAGGCAATGGAAATGACGATGGCTGAAAAAACGGCAACTGCGGCAAAAAATCCAATAACGCGGTAGGCCTTCCGGGATATACTAACTTCTACCTTTTCGTATTTTAACGTATGGGTATTGTAATAGTATTTTACCTTGTTCATGAAGGTGGCTTCGTTTAGAAGGTGTAAATATAAGCAAACTTTTTAAGATGCAAATAAAAGCCTAATTTTGCCGCCTAATTGCTTTATTGATGACTTCTAACGAGATCAGACGTACTTTCCTGGATTTTTTTGCAGCCAAAGGCCACCGGGTACTGCCTTCGGCTCCGCTGGTGATCAAGAACGATCCCACACTGATGTTCACCAACGCGGGAATGAATCAGTTCAAGGATATTTTTCTGGGTGTCCGTACACCTGAATGGTCACGTGTAGCCGATACTCAAAAATGCCTGCGGGTCTCCGGAAAGCACAATGACCTGGAGGAAGTTGGCTACGATACCTACCATCATACCATGTTTGAAATGCTCGGTAACTGGAGTTTCGGAGATTATTTCAAGCAGGAGGCCATTGCCTGGAGCTGGGAACTGCTGACTGAGGTTTACGGTTTGCCCCCGGACCGGTTTTATGTGACCATTTTCCAGGGAGATGAGAAAGAGGCTCTTTCACGCGATGAGGAAGCATTGGACTGCTGGAAACAGCATATTTCCGAAGATCGTATTCTGGAGGGCAATAAAAAGGACAATTTCTGGGAAATGGGGGATGCAGGCCCTTGTGGGCCTTGTTCGGAGATTCATATTGATCTGCGGCCTGAAAGTGAACGCGGGGCAAAGGATGGGAAATATCTGGTGAACATGGATCATCCGCTGGTGATTGAGATTTGGAACAACGTTTTTATTCAGTATAACCGGCTGGCCGATGGTTCGCTGGAGTCCCTTCCCATGAAACATGTGGATACAGGCATGGGCTTCGAACGGCTGTGTATGGCCCTGCAGGGAAAGACCTCGAATTACGATACAGACGTTTTTCAGCCATTGATTGGCTTCATTGCTGCTGAAAGTGGAAAGAAATACGGACAGGATAAAATGGAGAGCGTGGCCATGCGTGTGATGGCAGACCATATCCGGGCCATTGCTTTTACCATTGCCGATGGTCAGTTACCCTCCAATACCGGAGCGGGTTATGTGATCCGCCGGATTTTGCGGCGGGCCCTGCGTTACGGGTTTACTTTTCTTGGTTTTAAAGAACCTTTTTTATATCGCCTTGTGGATGTGTTGTCTAATCAGTTCCGGGATGTTTTCGGCGAACTGGCAGCCCAAAGGGAGTTCGTCGCCAAAGTGATCCGGGAAGAAGAAGCGGCTTTCCTGCGTACCCTATCGGGCGGAATTCAACGTTTTGAGAAGTATGCGGCAGATCCGGCATCATCCGTTGAAATTGATGGCGCCTTTGCCTTTGAGTTGTATGACACCTATGGTTTCCCGGTGGATCTGACCCAATTGCTTGCTCGTGAAAAAGGACTTCAGGTGGACATGGAAGGGTATCGTCAGGCACTTAAAAAACAAAAGGAACGTTCCAGATCGGCAACAGCTGTGGATACCGGTGACTGGGTGGAACTGCTGCCTGCTGTTGAAACTGAATTTGTCGGCTTCGATCAGCTGGAATGCGAAGTACGTATTGCCAGGTACCGTGCTATCACTGCTAAAGGTGAACAACTTTATCAGCTGGTGCTGGACAAGACGCCTTTTTATGCCGAAAGCGGCGGGCAAGTGGGAGATACGGGCCACCTGACGGCAGAAGATTCCACCGGCCCGAAACCTGCAACCGGTCAGGTGGAGATCGTAGATACCCGCAAAGAGAATAATTTGATCATTCATATAACTGCGGAACTTCCTGTCGATCCCGGCGCTGTTTTCAACGCTTCGGTCAATCCCGTAAAACGGCGCGATACGGCCAACAATCATACCGCTACCCACTTGTTACACGCCGCGTTGAAAGAAATCCTCGGTGATCACGTGCAACAAAAGGGCTCTTTGGTGGGCCCTGACTACCTGCGTTTCGATTTTTCTCATTTCGCACGGCTGACCGAAGAGGAGGTTTCGGCCATTGAGCAGAGAGTGAATGAGAAGATCCGCGAAAATATCCGGCTGGATGAACGGCGGGAAGTCCCATATCAGGAAGCCCTGGATGAAGGCATTACGGCATTGTTCGGAGAGAAATACGGAGATCGGGTACGCGTTATTACCTTTGATCCTGGGTTTTCACGGGAATTGTGCGGAGGGACGCATGTGCCGGCCACCGGGCAAATCGGGTTGTTCAAGATAACTACGGAAAGCGCTGTGGCGGCAGGTGTGCGGCGCATCGAAGCGGTTACCGCCGGGGCGGCGGAAAATTATGTAAACCAGCAACTGGCCTTGCTGAAACAGGGCCGGGAATTATTAAAGAATCCTGGCGACTTGCTTAAAAGCCTGCAGGCTTTGCTGCACGAGAATCAGCAGTTGAAAAAGGAAAAGGAGCAAGCGGTGCTGGAGCAGGCCTCGGGACTGAAAGATGAACTCATCGCTGGTTTGGAAGAACTGAACGGGGTCCGGTTGATCACACGCCAGGTAGGGATCTCATCGGCCGAGGCAATTAAGAGTCTGGCCTTTGCACTTCGTGCCGAAGTGGATGATCTTTTTCTGGTTTTAGGCGCCGATTTGGAGGGGAAAGCGCATCTGACGGTGATGATTTCGGACAGTCTGGTCAAGCAAAAGGGACTGAATGCCGGCGCTATAGTCAGGGAATTGGGTAAGTATATTCGTGGTGGCGGTGGGGGGCAGCCCTTTTATGCAACCGCCGGAGGCAAGGATCCGGGAGGCCTGCAAACGGCGCTTGATAAGGTGAGGGAATTCATATAGAATTACCGGTTTTTGTGTAGATTTGACAGACAATACTTAAACCATGAGCACTTCAAGACGTCAGGCTTTAGGAAAAATGGTGGCGGGTAC
>DATCYD010000141.1:0-4580 GCA_036570465.1 Anseongella sp. | reverse complement strand
TTTTTTATAGGATTCCGACCGGGCAAGATCCGTACCCTGGTATAATTTGTAGAGACTGTACCAGGTAGCCGGAATATAATTGTTCTCCGGGAAGCGTTTCAGCAATTCTTCATAATAGCGAATGGCGTCTTCCGGCGACCGGAGATCGTTTTCATAAATGCGGGCAATTTCAAAATAAGCGGTTGCAATACGGTAATTGGAAGAATCAAGTTGGGCAGGATTCAAGGGAATCTTTGAAAGGAGTTGTGTTCGGAGCACTTCGGGATCGTCTCCCGTGACAGGTTCCCCGCTATCCGGAGCGCCCCCTTCGGTTTCCATCCCGGCAAGGGATTGCTTGTTGCTACGTCTCCAGTTGTTCTCATTCGGACGATTCGACCAACGCCGCAGAAACTCGCTGTAACCCTGGCTAAGGGCCGTGGTATTATAAAAGTACCAGCTGCCGGAACCTACCCTTCCCCGGAGGCTGGTGCTCTGACCTCCGCGACTCATGCCACGGCTAAGGGCCTGTGCGGCTTGCCGTTTTTGTTCTTCCCGGGCAGTTTGCAGTTCCTTTATTTTTACATCTACGATCTTCAATCGTTCTACCGGCGACATCGCAGCAAGATGTTGCAGACTATCTTCCCGCCGGATGGTGCCCCGGTGATCCGCAAGCGCCTTCAGCTTACCATACCGGTAACGTACTTGCTCATAACCCGGGTAATTCGGAGAGAGTACCGCCATGGTGCTGTCATAATACAGCATGGCTTTACTGTAGTCGTTCTCGCGGAACCAGATATTCGCAATCCCCAGGTAAGCGATCCCCTGCTGATTCTTATTGATCGTCGAGCTTCGGACCGACTGCGTATAATAGCTGACGGCTTCCTGCAAATTGCTCTTCTTCTCAGCGATCGTTCCCAGCACATAATACAGCTGATCAATAAAATCCTGATTCTTTTCGTCTTCCATCATCTCCCACAGCTCTTCCTCGATGCCTTCCCCTCCGGCTCCCTTGACGTCATACAGTCTGGCAATGGCTAGCCTGGTATTGAATACGATCTTGTAGGCAGGTTTCAGGTCGATCACCCGGTTGTAATAAGCCACCGCACTGTCTGCCTGTTCCATTTTTTCAAACAGCTGGGCAGCTACAAAAGCGTAACGTATCCGGTTTTCTTTGTCGGACACAGTTTCCAACGCCATTTTCAACAGGGGGATTGCCAGGTTCAGGCGGTCACGCTGAACATTGAACTGTGCTGCCGCTGCGTAAATGAGGGGAGCTGCCACTTCTGAGCTATCGATGTTGCTAAGCGCAATATCAAAAGCTGTCTCGGCATCCGTATAGCGTTCAGCGAGCATATTGCTCAGCCCGATCCAGGCCAGCGCTTCCTGACGTATATCGTTATCCTCGTATTCATTATATACGTATTGGAGGTTCTGCAAGGCGTTCTGGAAGTCATAGCGATAGAAATTCGCCTTCCCGATCATCAGGTAAGCGTTGTCCGTCCATTTACTGACCTCATGGCGGTCGATCATTTCCGATGCCTTGGAGATTACCGTCCCCATGCTTGCCGCCAGGTCCTGCGCCTGACTCTCACCAGGAATACGGATAATGGGTAACAACTGATCATAACTGTCCATGTATTGGCGTTCAAACTCACCAACGGTTTCCCTGAACAGTGCACGGGCATTAAAATAACCGTTATAACGGGCCGTAATATTGTGGTAGGTTCTTTTTACAAAACCAACATCCCTGTTCCTGGAGGAACGGCAAGACACGGCCAGCCCTAGCAAGACAACTGGGAGAATAAAACCGGCACATCGCTTTAAAACAGTTAGTTGCAAGGTAAAAGCCCTACGTTTATAAATGTAACTCGTAGCGCAAAAGTATCGATTTTTTTTATAATAAGCTTACCTTTACCGCCTGCCCAGTCAACACAGCAGTCATGGTACACCGGAAACGTAAAATAGCCGAAAAGCTAAAGGATAAAGACAAGCTGGTCGTTCTCAACAACGAAACTTTTGAAGAAAAGGCCTCGGTCACATTGAACCGCATCAGCGTCTTCGCAGCCATCAGTATATTGGTGATCGTCCTCATCCTTTTGACCACCGCTTTGCTGGTATTCACCCCCTTACGGGAATATATTCCCGGGTACACTGATCTTTCACTTCGCAAGGAGGTGACCGAGACCGCCTACATGGCCGATTCACTGGAGGCAGTTTTGCTGGCGCAACAAGCCTATCTGGGCAACCTCCGGGACATTGTTAACGGAACTGCCGGGGACTCGGCCGTTACAGAAACAAGAACCGAAGGCGTGGACGCGCCCGAAGTGCTCCATGATGTCAGCCTCACGGCAGGCACGGCCGATTCAGCCTTCCGGACATACATTGAAAGCCGGGACCGCTTCGAACTGAGTGGAAATGCGATCCCGCGGGAAAAGACCTCCATCGCTGACCATACTTTTTTCACTCCGGTGCGGGGAATGGTGACCCAGCATTTTGATGTCCGTACCCGGCATTACGGCATTGATATCGCCTGTAAAAAGGACGAGGGCATTAAGGCCACGCTGGGAGGCGTAATTATTTTTTCCGGCTTTACAACTGAAACAGGTAACGTGATCGCGATTCAGCATGCCAGCAACATCGTTTCCTTTTACAAACATTGTTCGGTAATCTTTAAAAAAGTTGGTAGTTTTGTTAAGTCCGGGGAAGCGATTGGCGTAGTGGGAAATACAGGAGAGCTCAGCACTGGCCCTCATCTTCATTTTGAGATCTGGTATAATGGCAATCCTGTAAATCCGGCAGATTACATGCGATTCTGATCAAAAACGATTTTAAACACCATAAACAACCAAAAAGCTATGTTAGGCAAAGACAGAAGGTCTTTCGACAATGAAGAACCGGTTCCAGGCGGAAACGGAACGGGCTCCGTGAACCTGATCAGCGCGGGTACTGTGATTGAGGGCGAGATCAACTGCCGCGGCGACTTGCGGGTTGATGGAAAAGTCATCGGCCGGATTAATTCAAAGGCGAAAGTCGTTATTGGCAATACAGGCGAGGTAGAAGGCGACATCGTTTGTCAGCACGCTGATGTTTTTGGTAAGTATAACGGCAATATGCGCATCAGTGAGATCCTTTTCATGAAATCAAGCTGCCATGTACAAGGTGATGTGCACGCCGGGAAGCTTGTGGTAGAAGCAGGCGCGGTATTCAGCGGCCATTGCAACATGGGAGAAGCTCCGGGCGCAGCCACACCCCCTGCCTCACAACCGATGCCTGAAAAATCTTATGAAGGAACCAGAGAAGGAACAGCCAAAAAAGCGGGGATTCCTGCGTAGCTACGCCCGGTTTTCAGCCGTGGGTTTTCAGATGCTGGTCATCATCGGCGGGCTAACGTGGCTGGGCATAAAAATGGATGAGTGGTGGCAAACCGATCCGACCTTCACTGCTATTCTGTCTCTTTCTTCGGTAGGCATCGCCTTATACGTCGTATATAAACAGCTGCGATCTTGAATCTTATTCGCATTCTGGTCCGTTTTGCACTGTTCCTGGCGTTGCTTGCGCTGCTGATCCTGCTACTGAACTTCCTGCTCGGACCTCCCTGGTTGCATGCACAAATATGGAGCATCTTTGCGTTCAATGCAGTGCTTGGTATCGTCTATTTTCTGGTGAGCCATTTCTTTTATAAAAAGGGGGATGAGGCCTTCGTTCTTGGCTCCATGCTCGCCATGACGATCCGCTTGCTCGGGTCCGGAGCTTTCGCCGGAATTATGCTATTTAAAAACCCTGGTAACGAGGCCTGGCTGGTGGCCGATTTTCTTCTGCTCTATTTATTTTTTACGGTATTTGAAATTACTGCTATTATTTCTAACTTGCGCGCTCAAAAAAACAAGTAAAAATCAACGAATAAATGCATTTGAGCCGCATTTTCTCTTCAAAAAATCTTGCCGTAATTCTGGTTTCAGCGGTTCTGACCGCGCTTTTCCCCATCGGCGGGGCATTCGGGGCGCAAAGCGACTCAACAGGAAATGTTACTTCTTCGGATGATAAAACCGAAGAAAAATTTGACCCGTCCAAGGTCATTATGCACCACGTCTCGGACGCTCATGAGTGGCATATTGCCGGACCGCTGGCGCTCTACCTGCCGGTAATTCTCTATACAGAAGATGGGCTCAACGTATTTTCATCTTCTCATTTATATCATCATCCACAGAATGTCTCCTATACATCGGAAGGACAAGAGCATACCGAAACCTATTATTCACATAATGGATTTGCCCTGTTCCATGAGAAGATCTATTACTTAGACGCGAATGGCTCTCTGAATCTGGATGAAGAAGGACATCCTTTGAACAACAGGCCCCTGGATTTTTCCATCACGAAGAACGTTGCGGCCATGTTCCTGTCCGTAATCGTACTGTTACTGATCTTTATCTCTATTGCCAAAACCTATCGGAAGCGTCGGGGGAAAGCCCCGAAAGGCTTGCAATCGGTGATTGAACCCTTGATCATTTTTGTGCGCGACGAGATCGCCCGGCCAAATATCGGTCACCAGTATCATCGATTTATGCCGCTTCTTCTGACGATTTTCTTCTTTATCTGTATCA
>DATCYD010000140.1:0-3886 GCA_036570465.1 Anseongella sp. | reverse complement strand
CTGGCAAGGCTTCTGTGATATTCGCGGTACGTCCAATGATCATGTGCCGTTTCCCGCCGTAATGCTTTTTGATTTTAGCGGCAACGTCCTTCTCTACACAATTCATCTCCATGGGCTTCATAAACTGGCCGTCGGGCAAATGCGGTATTCCTTCTTTCGATCCGCTTATCCCTGCGAATCGTTCTACATGATCATACCAGGGGGCAATATCTTTATATCGGATAGGCCAATCTACCGCAATTCCGTCTTTCGCATTGGCCTCAAAATCAAGGTTACTCCAGCGGTAGCTCTGACGTCCCCACATCAGGGACCGTCCACCCACATGATATCCCCTTATCCAGTCAAACGGCGCATCCTCCACAAAGGGACTTTCTTTTTCTTTCACCCAGAAATCCAGGCCCTTCTCTACAGCGCCATAATGCCTTGTGAGCACCGGATAATCTTCCCTCATCTGGTGGGTGGTTCTTCCGCGGTGCGGAAACTCCCAGGGGGCCTTTCCGGCATCCACATAGTCTTTCCGGTGTTCTACATTCCGGCCACGTTCCAGTAAAATCGTCTTTAACCCTTTTTCGGTGAGTTCTTTCGCAGCCCAGCCACCTGAAATGCCAGATCCCACGACAATTGCGTCATATACATTTTCAGCCATAATTATGGTTGTTAACAGGTAAAATTAAACGATCATCAAAAAATCCTTATCGAAAAGGCGATTCCCGCAACCAAATGTTCCGGAAACTAACAGCGTCACCATGATCCTGTAAACCAACTGGTTGTTTCAGGGGATGCGCGACGTATTCCGGGTCTCCTATATGCGTGGTCCTTCCTTTTATTCGTACGTAATTCTGGGCCAATATCCCATTGTGAAGCAAGGTAAGCCGGGCAGCGGATTTCAATTGTCCGTCACGGGTAAACCGGGGTGCCTTGAACAGGATATCGTAGGTTTGCCATTCGCCTGGCTTCCGGCAGGCATTGACCAGTGGGCTGAATTGTTTATAAATACTGGCACATTGTCCGTTAACATAGGTGAGATTCTGGTAACTATCCAATATCTGCACCTCGTAACGCCCGGGCAGAAAGACGCCGCTGTTTCCCCTGCGCTGTCCTTCGCCCTCTACCTTCTCCGGTGTCCGCCATTCCACGTGCAGCTGAATATCCCCGAATAACTTCCTGGAGAAGATCCATACGGGTTTCGCCTGCCTTTCCCGGGAAGGCACAATCGATACAACCTCGTTTTCCACGATCCATTCCGTGTTCTCGGGGATATCCCATTCTGACATGTTTTTGCTGCCAAACAAAACAATGGCGTCTGCCGGCGGCTGGGTCCCGGCACCTGGCTCCACAATAGGTGGCTGTGGTTCCCAAACTTCGGTATCTTCTGGTCTGGTATTCATGGCTGACTCTAAAAGTATCCAATATTAATAGAATGCCCTAATTATTTATGATTATCGGCGATTACAAAAGTTTATGGCTCAAATTCAGCGTTATCTTGACCGGATGGTTATAAAACTGTATTTTCCGTAAAATTTAACATGATTATCATTCCTTTATCAAAACCCGCCTCATGGAGGATTTCAAGTTAAAAGTTTTTTACTCGGTAGCAAAGAACAAAAGCTTTACCAAGGCCGCTGCTGAGTTATTCATCACTCAGCCTGCGGTTACCAAGCAGATTAAGAACTTAGAGGAATCTTTGGAAACGAGGCTCTTTGATCGCATTGGCAATTCCATTGTGATGACCGAAGAAGCAAAACTTTTGTTTCAATATACCAATGAAATCTTCCATTTGTATCAGGAGTTTATGCTTGAGCTGAGCATCATGAAAGACCGGCCGGCCGGCTCCTTTACCCTGGGGGCAAGCACCACCATCGCCCAATACCTTCTTTCACCGGTGTTAAGCGCATTTCAAACGAAATTCCCCGAGATTAAGCTCAATCTAATAAGCGGGAATTCCGAGACCATTGAACAGGCCGTATTAGCAAAAGACATCGGCCTGGGAATCGTGGAGGGGAAGAAGCATCACGCTAATTTAAAGTACGCTGACTTAACGACTGACGAGTTGCTATTGGTCACTCATTCAAAAAGCCGTTACGCAAAGCAAAGCGTCATTGAACTGAACGATTTGAAGAATATTCCCATGGTGTTGAGAGAACGGGGATCCGGGACACTTGAGGTAATCGATAGCGCACTTCAGGATCGCGGGATCCGCCTTTCCGAGCTCCCTGTTATCATGCATTTAGGCGGAACGGAAAGTATAAAATCTTTTCTCGAAAACTCTCATTCTACGGCCTTCATTTCGATGCGGGCTGTCCGTAAAGAACTTCAATATGGCGAGCTGAAGATCATTCAGGTCAAAGACCTCCAAATTGTCCGTAATTTCTCCTTTATTTATCTCTATGGACAGCCCGATAAATTCTCGACTATGTTTATGCGTTATACCAAACAATACTATAAAGAAAAGTGATGGTGCATAAGTAATACTCATTTATCTTCATAGAGGAAAGGGCCTATCTTCACCTCTATGAAAGGCAACGTCCGCTACCACCTCAAAGAAGGGAGAAACCCACAGGTTCTCTACTTGTTTTTACTGGCGGCTTGTTGTTTTCCTGTCGTGTCCGCCCCCGGCGCGCTTCTGCTTGGATTAATATTCTCGCTTTTTATTGGTACGCCCTTTAAGGACATTGCTGACAAATGGAGTGTTTACCTACTCAAAACCTCGGTCATCGGGTTTGGCTTTGGCATCGATATTCAGGTATTATTAATTGCCGGAAAGGAGAACATAGGCGTTACTTCGGCGTTTGTGCTGGGTGCCTTAATAACTGGCATCCTACTGGGTTACCTGTTCAAGATCAACAGAATGATCGCATTGCTGATCGCTGTTGGAACAGCAATATGCGGGGGCAGTGCCATTGCTGCCGTGGGTTCGGCGATGAAGGCAGACTCCGGTCAGCTCTCTATTTCAACCAGCACAATATTTTTGTTGAATGTATTAGCCTTATTCGCATTCCCGCCCATTGGACACTGGCTGGGACTTTCTCAGGAACAATTCGGAAATTGGGCTGCTATTGCCATCCATGACACCAGTTCAGTCGTTGGAGCGACACTGAAGTACGGGGACGAAGCATTGAAAGTGGCCTCGATTGCCAAGATGCTACGGATTCTATGGATCATCCCTGTCATCCTGCTTCTGGTAGTTGGTTCTTCAGGGAACGGACGGACGTTAAAGTTTCCACTTTTTATCCTCGGATTTATTCTGGCATCCTGCCTCTCCAGTTTTATTCCATCGCTTGGGGGCTTGTTCAATAATTTTTATTCCCTCGCTAAACAAACCATGGTGATCAGCCTGTTCCTGATCGGGTCCGGCCTGTCTATGGGAACGATAAAACAGGTTGGTGGAAAAGTCTTGTTGCAGGCGACACTGTTATGGATACTGGTCAGTGTCGTCGCGCTGGTATTTATAAAATACCGGTGAGACTCATAAAATAATAGCTCTCATTCTACCTCAAATGAATCTACTTCACGATAGGCCTGTATGACTGCCAGTTCACCCTCTTTTCCGGAGATACTTTTGCCATGTTCACAACAGAGAATGCCCTCGTAGCCTTTGTTATAAATATGTTTGAAGATATTCTTATAATTCATTTCGCCGGAGGTAGGTTCATTGCGACCAGGGTTATCGCCGATATGAAAAGATCCAATATAATCCCAGCATCGATCTATATTGGGAATGATGTTCCCTTCCGTTATCTGCTGGTGGTACATGTCGTCCACGATCTTGCAGCCAGGATGGTCCACGGCTATGCAAATCATCCTGGCCTGGGGCATTCGGGTAAGGAATAAACCAGGATGATTGGTCAGGGTATTAAGCGGCTCCAATACGAATTGAAGCCCGGTT
>DATCYD010000139.1:0-4571 GCA_036570465.1 Anseongella sp. | reverse complement strand
CAGTTCATCGCAGCAGCACTTACCGTCATGGGGTATTCGATCAACGATACCATTGTAATCTTTGACCGGGTGCGTGAATACCTCGGCTTGCATCACTCCAAAAATGAGTCCATGCCATCGGTCATTAACAATGCCCTGAACAGTACACTTAGCCGTACCGTGGTCACCGGTCTCTGTACCATGCTGGTTCTGATCATCCTGTTTATTTTCGGAGGCGAAGTACTTCGCGGATTCTCTTTTGCCATGCTGATCGGTATTATATTCGGTACGTATTCTTCCCTCTTCGTGGCAACACCGGTAGTGGTTGAATTCATCAAAAACAAACCCGAGGATGAAAAGCCGGAACCTGTAAAAACCGTATAAGCTTCAGCCTCGTTGTCGTCCGCCGGGCTTCCAAAACAATACCGCATTTTTGCGGTTAGGTTAGAAGAAATTAACAGATGACTATCGAACTCCCTGAAAATTCATTCCCGAAAGTCGTAATCATCGGCGGCGGCTTCGGGGGCATCAATCTGGCAAAGAAACTAAGGCATAAGGAAGTGCAGGTAATTATGTTCGACAGGCATAATTACCATACTTTCCAACCCCTGCTTTACCAGGTAGCTACCGGAGGGCTGGAACCCGATTCCATTGCCTATCCTCTGCGGAAAATCTTTAAAAACCAGCGGAATTTTACGTTTCGTGTAGCCGAAGTGCTTTCCATAGACCCGGAAAAAAAGGTAATTCACACCTCCATCGGAGAGACAGATTATGACTTCCTGGTGCTGGCCACCGGCTCGGAAACCAATTTCTTCGGAAATCAGGAAATGGAGCAAATGACCATGCCCATGAAAACCATCCCGGAAGCCCTGGACCTGCGTAGCCTGATCCTCCAACATTTTGAAGCCGCCCTGCTCGAAGACAGCATCAACGAACAGGAAGCCCATATGAATTTCGTGGTCGTAGGCGGCGGACCAACCGGCGTGGAAATTTGCGGAGCGCTCGCAGAACTTAAAAACCACGTCCTCCCCAAAGACTATCCTGATCTGGATCTTCGCAAAATGCAGATCAACCTCGTAGAAGGCACCCCGGAACTGCTGGGCGCCATGTCAGATAACGCCAGCACCAAGGCCGCTAAATTCCTGAAGGAAATGGGCGTCAATCTCTGGGTCAATTCCCGGGTTATGGGTTACGACGGCAAAACAGTTACACTCGATGGCGGAAAGAAATTCGAATCATATAATGTCATCTGGACAGCCGGGGTGAAAGGAAAAGCCATTGATGGTCTGAATCCGGAAACACTTGTACGCGGCGGGCGATATAAAGTCAATTCCTTCAACCAAATAGAAGGCTACGAAGACATCTTCGCCATTGGAGACGTCGCCGCCATGATCTCCGAAGAATTTCCCGCCGGCCACCCCGGAGTAGCCCCGGCGGCCATACAACATGGAAAGCATCTGGCCAAAAACCTGATCCGTTTGATCAACAACGCACCCATGGAACCTTTTTCTTATTTCGACAAAGGAAGCATGGCCACCATCGGCCGCAACAAAGCCGTAGTGGACATAGGCTATGTTCGTTTCGCCGGCCTCTTCGCCTGGTTTGTCTGGATGTTCGTCCACCTGATGACACTGGTTGGTTTCCGAAATAAAATGGTCGTCTTCGTAAACTGGATCTGGAATTATTTCAGCTTTGACCGCGGCATTCGCCTGATCATCCGTCCGGTGAACCGGAAACGAGGCATTACCGAAGAAAGAGATTTATTGTAAAAAAAGACTTGTCTAATGGATAAATTCTTGAAAACCTCCCTCGGACGATTCCGCCTGATCGCCTTCACAGAAGGTCTTTCCTACCTTTTCCTGTTATTTGTGGCCATGCCCCTGAAATACCTGGCCGACATGCCGCTGGTAGTCAAATACGCCGGCTGGGTACACGGCCTTTTATTCGTACTTTTTATGCTGGCTCTGTTGGAAGTAACCATAAAAAGAAAATGGACCTTCTTCAAATGCCTCCGGGGCTTCATTGCATCCCTGATCCCCTTCGGCACATTCATCTTTGACCGGGAACTAAAAAAGGAAACGGGTAGCGAGTTGCCTCGCAATAGTTTCTAGTTTCATTGCTGTTGCGCCAGCAACAAAAGACTATTTTTGTTTTTCGGTTTCTCTTTATAGCTTTGATAGTGACCCAACCAAAGACTTTAAGCCCGGAAACCAGTAGCTCGAAACCAGAAATTTCACCTGAGATGAATGCGCAGGTGAAACTCATTGAGTGCCCCCGCGACGCCATGCAGGGGATAAAACCATTCATTCCCACCGATCTTAAGATCAGGTATTTGAATGAACTGTTGCAGGTAGGCTTTGATACGCTTGATTTTGGGAGTTATGTGTCGGGGGGAGCGATTCCGCAGATGCGCGATACTGCTGCGGTACTCCGGGAGCTGGAAACAGAAGGTTCTTCTACCCGGTTGCTGGCAATTGTGGCCAATGAACGGGGAGCGCAGGAAGCAGTGTCACAGGAAAAAATTACTTTTTTAGGGTTTCCCCTTTCTGTTTCGGAAACCTTTCAGCAACGCAATACCAACAGCAACATCGTTACTTCAATGGACCGTGTCCGGCGGATCCATGAACTTTGTCGGCAGACGGGGAAGGAATTAGTGATTTATCTTTCGATGGGTTTTGGGAATCCCTATGGGGATGCCTGGAGCCCGGAACTTGTTTGCAAGCAAGCAGAAGAAGTTGTTTCGCTTGGAATTGGGGTTATTTCCGTGGCTGATACGGTGGGGGTGGCAACTCCGGAAGGCATTCGTGCGGTCTTCAGCCAGTTGATTCCCCGTTACCCGGGTATCGAATGGGGTGTACATTTGCATTCCCGACCGGAAAACTGGAAAGAAAAGATCGGGGCGGCCTGGGAGAGTGGTTGTCGTCGTTTTGACGGTACTGTAAAGGGGTACGGCGGATGTCCCATGGCAGCCGATACCCTTATTGGGAATATGGCTACTGAAAACTTGCTTCTTTTCGCCAGGGAGAAAAAGGTTTCCACTGGTATTGACAAAAAGGCGCTTGATAAAGCAGCGCATATTGCGCTTGAAATTTTTTCCTAACTTGGGGGCCCAATCAATAGGAACTAATTTATATGCCAAAACTAAAAACACCTGCTTTACACACCCGTATTCTACTTGGGATGATTGTTGGTATCCTGGCGGGTATTATCGTTAAACAGACAGTTTCAGATGCGTCGATCGAAACCATTGTAAAATGGGTTCAGCCTGTGGGACAGATCTTTCTCCGGATGATTTTCATGACCGTTATCCCGCTGATCTTATCAGCGCTGGTGCTGGGTATTGCGGAGATTGGTGATTTGAAACGGGTTGGGCGAATTGGGCTTCGTCTGCTGGCCTACAGTCTGATCGTGAGTTCAATTTCAGTATTCATCGGCATTACCATGGTGGATACATTCAAGCCGGGCGCCGGACTGAGTCCTGAAACACGTAATTACCTCACTGAAGAATTTCTGGAAGATTCGCAGACAGCAGCCAGAAACGCTGAATATGCGCAGGAACGGACCGTGGGTGATGTGCTTACCAATGTGGTTCCAAAAAACCCGTTGGAAGATATGACCAGGGCTTTTGATTCCACGTACATGGGTGGGGGACTGCTGGCTGTTATGTTCTTCGCCCTTATTTTTGGTATTGCCATGGCATCGGTTGATCCTGAAAAGACAGCGCCGGTAAAAGCTTTCTTTGAAGGACTATACGAGATTGTTATCAAGATTATCGGTTATGCCATGCGGCTGGCTCCTTATGGGGTGGCTGCTTTGCTTTTCAACCTGACAGTGAATGTAGGAGCTTCTTTCCTGGTGGACCTGCTGGTTTATGTGCTGATTGTCCTGGCTGCTTTGGCCATCCATCAGTTCGTTACTTATTCCATCATCCTCAAATTCTTCTGCGGGCGGAATCCGTTGAAATTCTTCAGCCAGACGAGTGAAGTAATGATTACCGCGTTTTCTACCAGCTCCAGCAATGCTACACTTCCAACTGCTATTGCCGTTAGTATTGAAAAATTGAAGATCCCAAAACCGATCGCTAACTTTGTGTTGACGATCGGAAGCACGGCCAACCAGAATGGTACAGCTTTGTTCGAAGGCATTACCGTTCTTTTCCTGGCGCAATGTTTTAATGTGGATCTTAGCCTGACTTCTCAGATCACGGTGGTGTTTCTTTGCATTCTGGCAGGAATTGGCACTGCCGGGGTTCCGGGCGGCTCTCTGCCGGTGATTGTGACTATTTTGGTCTCTATTGGCGTGCCGGGGGAAGCCATCGGGTTGATTTACGGCGTGGACCGGATCCTGGATATGTCCAGGACAGTACTGAATGTGACCGGCGATATTACTGCAGCAGCATATATTCAGAAAGTTGAAGAAAAGTCAAAACACATGGATTCCCAGCCAGGCTTTCCGGGAGGGGTCTAATCTCACCCGTTATGCCTCCTGGCTAAAACGGCGGTATTCGCTGGACTTCCGGGACGATTATGATGCCTTGTGGAGCTGGTCGGTTAATCAGCCTGCTGCTTTCTGGGAAAGTATCTGGAAATATT
>DATCYD010000138.1:0-3301 GCA_036570465.1 Anseongella sp. | reverse complement strand
GTAGTACAGGTTGGCGATCCACATGCCGCCAATCAGCACGGCCAGACCTGGCAAATCATTATAAGCATCGCTGCCATCCGGTTTGATGACTTCACCCCTTTCTAAAATCATGTTGAACTTTTCGGGCGCCAGGTCGAAGAGCCGGTTCATCCCTGCTACAATCCCTCTGCCCTCGCCTACGTAATCAAGCGCGATCCAGGCAGTGATCAGCCCTCCCGCTACCAGGATGACAACCTGTACCACATCGGTCCAGGCAACTGCCTGAAAGCCGCCAAATAAGCTATAAATGGCAGCGAATAACGCCAGGCCGATGATCGCTGCCATGATATTGATGTGAAAAATGGTGCTGATGGCTAATCCGGCCAGATAAAGGACCGAGGTCAGGTTTACGAATACAAATAAGAGCACCCAGAAAATGGCCAAACTGGTTTTCACACGCTTATCAAAGCGGTTTTCCAGGAACTGGGGCATGGTATAAATGCCCCGTTTCAAATAAATGGGTAGGAAAAATTTGGCTACCACGAGCAGGGTCAGCGCTGCCATCCATTCGTAACTGGCAATGGCTAGGCCTATCGAATACCCGCTTCCGGACATCCCGATGAACTGTTCGGCAGAAATATTGGCTGCGATCAGCGCCGAACCAATGGCCCACCAGGGCAGGTTCTTCCCGGCGAGGAAATAATCGGAAGAATCGGTTTGGTGCCCTTTTTTTCGGCGTGATACATAAAGGCCCATGCAAATGATGGTCAGGCAGTACAACGCAAACAAAGTCAGGTCAAGGTTAGAAAAGTTCATCGTTTGTCTTTTATTAAATATTTGTCAGGTTAAAGTTTAATCCGGCTGCCAAGGTAAGAAAGCTTCTTATTTTTTTATAATTTGTTAAGCGATCCGTTCAACACGACGCCTTCCCCTTTCTTGAGGTGAAGTGATTTTTCCTCTCCGTCGCAGGCAACCATGTAGTTGCCACTGCGATCTGCCTTCAGGATGACTTTCAATAGTTTACCTTCTGACCAGGCCATACTCACGGTGATTCCTCCCCTTGCCCGAAGCCCATTTACACTGCCTTCATCCCAGGCCGAGGGAAGCGCGGGAAGCAGTTGGATTTTTCCCAGATGTGATTGCAGCAACATTTCGGCAATGCCTGCTGTGCCACCAAAATTCCCATCGATCTGAAATGGCGGATGCATGTCGAATAAATTGCTCACGGTAGATTTCTCAAATAATTGTTGCAAATGATGATGCGCCGCTTCGCCATCAAGCAACCTCGCGTACATATTAATGATCCAGGCGCGGCTCCAACCGGTATGCCCGCCGCCATGCGTTAACCGGAATTCCAGGGTTTTGCGTGCCCCTTCCAGTAAGGCTGGTGTAGCCGGATTGATTTGGGTTCCTGGATGTAGTCCAAACAAGTGCGAAATATGCCGGTGACCTGGCTCAGCTTCCTTGTATTCTTTGATCCATTCCAGGATGCGGCCGTCACCGCCAAGTTTTGTTTCCGGGATCCGATCCAGCATCATCGTCCACTTTTGAGCCAGCGCCTTGTCCCGGCCCAGCAGCCTGGCCGCCTCAACACATGCCTGCAGGAATTCGCGAATGATCTGGTTATCCATCGTAGGTGCATAGGTCAGGTATTCAGACTTCCCCGTGACGGGATGAATAAAACGGTTTTCGGGTGAATAGGCCGGAGAAGTCACCAGCATCCCATCTGGCCCTTCCACCAGGTAATCTTCCAGAAAAGCCGCGTGTTCTTTCATCAACGGCCAGGCCGTTTTCCTAAGAAACTGTTCATCGCCGCTAAACAGGTAATGCTCCCAAAAATGCAGGCACATCCACCCGGTTGCCATGGGAAAAGTGCCCCACCAGACCGAATTCTGAAGTCCGGTCTTCCCGAAAACATCGGTACAATGATGCATCACCCAGCCATCAGCCCCATACATTTCCCGGGCAGTTTGCCGTCCGGGTACCCGAAGCTTATTCATAAAAGCGAACAGGGGCGCAGTGGTTTCCGAAAGATTGCAGACTTCAGCCGGCCAGTAGTTCATCTGCAAATTGATATTGGTATGAAAATCGCTTTGCCAGGGAGCATTCATAGCTGAGTTCCAGATTCCCTGCAGATTTGCCGGAAGCAACCCCGGAGCCCGCGAACTTCCAAGCAACAGGTATCGCCCGTACTGAAAATACAATTCCGTCAGTCGCAGATCCTCCTCTCCTTCCTTTACCCGCTTCAGGCGTTCATCGGTAGGAATGTCATCTTGCCCTCCGGCACCGTCCTGTCCTTCGGTGCCATCCCTTCCGCCAGGACCTTCTCTTTCGCCAGGATCCGGGCCCAACCGCAGTGATACACGGTTCATAAAACCCGAATGATCAGCAATATGTGCCGCCCTGAGTCCATGGTAATCCATTTTTACAAGGCGATCGAGATCATGCCGACATTCCGCGGCAGGATCCACCGAATTATCCAGGCTCAAATCCTCAAAATCATAATTGGTGGCACCGGTCACATACAGGATGGCCTGGCTGGCGTCGTTCAACACAAGTTGCCCGTCACCGGCAACGATTTTACCGTCAGGGCTCAGCACCCTCAATAAACCGGCAAATTTCATATGAGCGCCTCCTGGCCCGGCCTCCCCGGCCTTGTCCACGATCTGACCTTCCAGCAGCAGGCTACCCGTCCCCCTGGCCATTACATGGCAGTCCTTCAGGGAATCCGTGTGTTCATCGTCCCATCGGGTCAGGCTAAAAGCAGCATTTAATTTCCCCGGTTCTGAGACGGTCAAGCGGATCATTAACACATCAGCCGGGGCCGAAGAAAACACTTCTTCAGTATAAGTAACACCATCCATCCGGTAAGTAGTCCGGGCAATCCCATTCACCAGATCCAGTGATCTCCGGTATTTCTTCGGGACTGTTTCCTCCTGATGCCTGAAATCGATATGGAGATCCATCAGCGACTGGTATGAACGAAATCTCCGGGCAAGGGTATCGGACCCTTCGGCTCTGACCGCTACCATATTGTGCTGGGCAATTGCGCTTGCATCGGCATTCTTATCAGCGAAAAGCAGTTGCCTCACTGTGTCCAGTACTTGCAGGGAATTGGGATTATTATCATTGAAATGCATGCCCGCCCAGACAGATTCTTCATTGATCTGAATTCGTTCCTGCTGGTACCCCCCAAAAACCATTGCGCCCAAGCGGCCGTTACCCACCGGCAGCGCTTCCAGCCATTCGGAAGCAGGTTGCTTATACCAGAGTTCAGGTGAGGGAGACGGCTGGGAAAAAGCCGGAAGAAAAGGCAACAGAA
>DATCYD010000137.1:0-6372 GCA_036570465.1 Anseongella sp. | reverse complement strand
TTTCAACGATCATGTTGATGTCGTTTACACTCAGCCCGTAGCGCCCGAGCTGTTCCCGGCTGATCTGTATATCCAGGTATTTACCACCGGTCACCGGCTCCACATAGAGATCGGTTACCCCGGGAATGCCTTCCAGCGACGCTTTTACCCGCTCGGAAACCGCGTAAATGGTATCCAGGTTCTGCCCGAACACTTTTACCCCCACGTCGGTACGGATGCCGGTAGCCAGCATATTGATGCGGTTGATGATGGGCTGGGTCCAGCCGTTCACCACACCGGGTATTTGCAGCTTCCCGTCCAGTTCACTAATGATATCCTCCTTGGTGATCCCTTCCCGCCACTCGGCACGGGGTTTTAGCATGATGATGGTCTCGATCATGCTCATCGGAGAGTTGTCGGTGGCCGTACTGGCCCTGCCGGCCTTGCCGAGTACTTCTTCCACCTCGGGCACGGACCCTATGATCTTGTCCTGTACCTGCAGGATGCGCTTGATCTCGGTATTGGAAACGTCCGGCAGGGTCACCGGCATGAACAGGATGGAGCCTTCGTCCAGCGGCGGCATAAACTCGGTCCCCATGCGCATCAGCAAGGGAACCGAGATCAGCAAAGCGATCACGTTGATGGCGATCGTTGTTTTTCGCCATTTCATGACCCAGCGGATCATGGGAGTGTAGGCCCTTTCCAGAAAGCGGTTCACCGGGTTCTTGTCTTCGCCCGGGAATTTTCCTTTCATGAAGAAGGAAATGATCACCGGCGCCAGGGTCACCACCAGGACAGCATCCACGATCATGATGAAGGTCTTGGTAAAGGCCAGCGGATGGAACAGCTTTCCTTCCTGCCCGGTAAGCAGAAAAACCGGCAGGAACGAGGTAATGATGATCAGCGTAGAGAAAAAGACGCCCCTGGACACCTGTTTGCAGGCTTTAGCAATGATCTGTATCCGTTCGTCATCGGGAATGAGCCGAAAGTTTCTCCGCCGGTTGCCGGCTACTTTATCTTTTAATTTTTTTACCATGGTACTACTATGAATTATTTTTCCCTTCTCCGTTCAGCTCCGCGTAGCGCTCCGAAAGATGTTTGTATGAATTCTCGGCCATGATGATCCCGTTGTCCACGATCACCCCGATGGCCAGGGCTATGCCGGTCAGAGACATGATGTTGGAGGTGATATCAAACGCGTTCAGCAAAATGAAGCTGGTGGCAATGGTAATGGGTATCTGGATGACAATGCTGATCGCGCTTCGCCAGTGGAACAGGAAGACAAGCACCACTAACGAGACCACGATCATTTCCTCAATAAGCGTGCGTTTGATGGAGGAAACGGATTCATTGATCAACCCGCTCCGGTCATACACAATATTGAACGCCACCCCTTCTGGCAGGCCTTTTGCCACCTCTTTCATCTTTTCCTTCACCCCGGCGATCACTTCGGCCGCATTTTCCCCGTAGCGCATCACCACGATACCGCCCACCGCTTCGCCTTCACCATTAAGGTCGAAGATGCCCAGCCGGCTTTCGCCCGTCATTTGTACGGTAGCTACATCTTTGATCCGAACGGGAACGGCATTGACCGTTTGCAGCGGGATGTTTGTGATGTCTTCGATGTCCTCTATATAGCCGCCATCGGTTTTGATGATGTACCCGATATCGCTCATTTCGAATTTGCGACCGCCGGATTCGTCATTATTGGCACGTATCGACTCTATGACTTTTGAAAGAGGGATATTGTAATAGGTGAGCTTGTTTGGGTCTACCGTTACCTGGTATTGTTTTTGGTACCCTCCGAAAGAAGCGATCTCGGCCACCCCCTCCACATTCTGCAGAGCGAATTTGACGTACCAGTCCTGGATGGCCCGCTGCTCGCCCAGATCCATTCCCGGCGCATCAAGGGTATACCAGAGGATATGCCCTACTCCAGTTCCATCGGGGCCGATCGTGGGAACGATCCCTTCAGGCAGCAGGCGGGAAGCGTAATTCAGTTTTTCCAACACACGTTCGCGGGCCCAGTAGATGTCCGTGTCGTCTTCAAAGATGACATACACGAAACTCATCCCGAACATGGAGGAGCCCCGCACGTATTTTACTTCCGGCAATCCTTGCAGATTGGTCACCAGCGGATAGGTCACCTGGTCTTCGATGATCTGCGGGCTGCGTCCCATCCATTCGGTGAAAACGATTACCTGGTTCTCTGACAGGTCGGGAATGGCGTCTATCTTGCTCGTCTTTACCGAGTAGAGGCCCCAGCCAAACAGTCCGGCAGCTATCAGTATTACGAGAAAACGGTTTCTCAGTGAAAAATCGATCAGTTTTTCGATCATGGATTCTTAAATAATTCCAATAAAATGACTGGTTATAGCTATTGCTATCAGCAATTAGGTGAATCGCTGCAGAGTTCTTCCGAAAGAAGAAAAGTTGGAATTAAATAAGAAATGACTGGATAAGTACAGGAATATCGCGCTCTATCAACGGTGGTCGGTACTCCGCAAAAAACGCATCCTTATCCCGGGAAGGGAGATAGTCTTGAAAAAAGATATAGGTGAAAGCAGCAAAAAACTTTACCGAAGGAACCAGGTTATCTGCGTTTTTAAGTAAAGTAGGTGTATCCTGGCCCGCTACAGCAGCATCGTGGTTCTCGCAGCATGGCTTCTTTGCAAAGGAGCTGTCGGATCGATCTGTATTATCCTGGTTATGACAAGGCGGAAGATCATTCTGGGTCATCGCCATTTCGCAAGGCTCGGCTTTTCCAAACAAGGCAAAGGCTAGCAGCTCCCCCTGGCAAAAATGCTGGCTGATGCTGAACCCGGTAGTTACTACCATGATCAGTAAAGCCATGCAAATTGCTATTATGGAACGGAATAGCTTCATTTTCTATAAATACCCTATTTCCCTGTTTATACAGAGTAACCGCAAAGTTAGACAGTATTGCCGGAAATATATTACATAATTCTAAAAATATTTTACATTTTATTACATAAGTCTCTTTGCCTGGTTAGTGCCTTGGGTATCTAACTTTTTTTGCAAAGATCAAAATTTAATCGCAATTTTGCGATCAAATGGGATTGACTAAATCAGAAATATTCTCCGCCGAACAAAACCGGCTCGCCCAGCTCCTGAAAGCGCTGGCACATCCGGCACGTGTTGCCATTTTGCAGCACCTGATCAAGGCTAATACCTGCATCTGCGGCGACCTGGTAGACGAACTCGGTCTCGCTCAGGCGACTATTTCCCAACATTTGAAGGAATTGAAAAATGTGGGATTGATCCAGGGAACTATAGAAGGCGTCAGCGTATGTTACTGCATTAATCCCGAGACATGGAAATTACTTGATCAGGAAGTGACCAGCTTTATTCAGGGTTATAAAGGAGCAGCAAGCTGCTGTTAAAAAATTTGTTTGTATATAACGTAATATTGCAATATATTAATCAATCAAATCAAATCATCATGGAAAGTTCAGAGAAACTGAAGGAAATCGTCCGGCAGAAATACAGCGAAATAGCCTTGAAGAATAAGGCCGAAAATCAGTCCTCCTGCTGCGGTTCGGGCGGCTGTTCCACGGATGTATACAGCATCATGAATGACGATTATTCTACCCTGGAAGGATACAATTCCGACGCCGACCTGGGACTGGGATGCGGGCTGCCTACCCAGTTTGCAAAGATCAGCAAGGGAGATACGGTAATCGACCTCGGCAGTGGAGCCGGAAACGACTGTTTTGTGGCAAGAGCGGAAACCGGGGAAACCGGAAAGGTGATCGGCCTCGACTTTACCCCTGTCATGATTGAAAAGGCAAGGATCAACGCCGAAAAGCTGGGTTATAACAATGTGGAGTTCCGGCTGGGAGATATCGAGCAGATGCCAGCCAGTTCTGATCTTGCCGATGTGATCGTGAGTAACTGCGTCCTGAACCTGGTGCCAGATAAGGAGGCCGTATTCAAAGAAATATTCAGGGTACTGAAGCCTGCCGGGCATTTTAGCATTTCCGATGTGGTGCTACATGGTGATCTTCCTGATGTCCTGCTTAAAGAGGCAGAAATGTACGCAGGATGTGTTTCAGGAGCCATTCAGAAAGACACCTACCTGGATCTGATTCATGCCAGCGGATTTGTAAATGTGACGGTTCAAAAAGAAAAAGCGATCAGCATTCCCGATGATATTCTCGGGCAATACATTAGCAGCGATGAGATAGCGGCATTCAGGTCAGGAAACACCGGTATTTTCAGTGTCACGGTATATGGTGAAAAACCGGATGGTGCGCAGAGATAAAGTACAACGAACATTATCAGAATCACACGAATGAAATGATAAAAATATTGGTGCTATGTACCGGCAATAGCTGCCGGAGCCAGATAGCGGAAGGCTACCTCCGGCATTTCGCCGGAGACGCCGCTGAAGTTTACAGTGCCGGCATTGAAACGCACGGGGTCAACCCCAGGGCCATTCAGACGATGAAGGAAGATGGCCTGGATATCTCCGGTCATACCTCTAATCATGTGGATGAATACGCGGGCATCGACTTCGACTTTGTGATCACCGTCTGCGACAATGCCCGTGAAAACTGTCCGTATTTCCCTACCAAAGCCCAAAAGTTCCATCATAATTTTCCCGACCCTGCCAGGGCGAAAGGCAGCGAGGAAGAAGTCATGGAACAGTTCCGGCAAGTTCGGGAAGAGATCAAACAATACAGCCGGAACTTTATTCGAGAACATTTAAAATCGGCATAATATGTCCGTCAATCATTGCGCTCCTGTGAGCCAGCGTAAAAAACTTAGTTTTTTGGATCGTTACCTAACCCTGTGGATCTTCCTGGCAATGGCCCTGGGAATAGGGATCGGTTACTTTATTCCTTCCAGCACCGCCTTCATTAACTCCTTTAGCAGCGGAACAACCAACGTCCCCCTGGCCATTGGCCTCATCCTGATGATGTATCCTCCTTTAGCCAAGGTAAAGTATGAAAACCTTGGAAAGGTCTTCAGGGACACGAAAGTGCTGAGCATCTCCTTATTGCTTAACTGGATCATCGGTCCGGTGCTGATGTTCCTTCTGGCGATTATCTTCCTGCATGACTTCCCTGAATACATGACCGGACTGATCCTGATCGGTCTGGCCCGCTGTATTGCGATGGTGGTGGTGTGGAACGAACTGGCCGAAGGTAACCGCGAATACGCTGCCGGCCTGGTGGCCTTGAACAGCATTTTTCAGGTGCTGTTTTACAGTGTTTTCGCTTACCTGTTCATCACGGTGCTGCCGCCCGTTTTTGGACTGAAAGGATTGGAGATTCAGATCACCATGGGTCAAATTGCTGAAAGTGTGGCGATTTACCTGGGTCTTCCTTTCGCTATGGGAGTGATCAGCCGCTACAGTCTGATCAAGCTGAAAGGCGAAGCATGGTTTCAGCAAAAATTTATCCCCTTTATTTCCCCGGTGACACTGATCGCCCTGCTGTTTACCATCGTGATCATGTTCAGCCTGAAAGGAGAGCTGATCGTGCAGATTCCGATGGACGTCGTTCGTATTGCTATTCCGCTGGTCATTTATTTTGCGCTGATGTTCCTCTTCAGCTTCTTCATCGGCAAGCGCCTGGGAGCAGACTATTCCAAGAATGCTTCCATTGCTTTTACGGCCACCGGAAATAATTTTGAGCTGGCCATCGCTGTCGCCATCGGCGTTTTTGGCATCAATTCCGGGCAGGCCTTTGCGGGAGTTATCGGCCCCCTGGTGGAAGTGCCAGCGCTGATCGCCCTGGTGAACCTGGCGTTTTGGCTAAGGAAAAAGTATTACGATGTGCAAGTGGCCTGACTTAAAAAATGGATTATGACGTAATCATCATCGGAGGGGGCCAAAGCGCTCTTGCTTGCGGATATTTTTTACGCCGGACAAAACTGAGCTTTGTCCTTTTGGACGACCAGGAGCATAGCGGTGGGGCCTGGCTGCATGCATGGGATTCTCTTACCTTGTTTTCTCCGGCCGAATATAGTTCCCTTCCTGGCTGGCTGATGCCTGCTTCTCAAGGTAAGTTTCCTTCAAAGGAAGAAGTTATTAATTACCTCATGGAATACGAGCATAAGTATCGTCTGCCTGTCGAACGCCCGGTAAAAGTACACGCGGTCAATCGGGTTAAAGAAGGCTTCTCGGTAGAAACTTCCAAAGGCACGATTCAAAGCAAGGCTGTTCTTTCTGCAACCGGAACCTGGCAGCAGCCTTTCATTCCGGAGTTACCGGGAAGGGATCATTTCCATGGAAAACAGTTACATTCAGCCTTCTATTCAAGCCCTTTCTCACTGAAAGGCAGGAAAGTTCTGGTCATTGGCGAAGGAAATTCGGGGGCTCAGCTGCTGGCTGAAATATCAAAAGTGGCCGATATTGCCTGGTCT
>DATCYD010000136.1:0-7031 GCA_036570465.1 Anseongella sp. | reverse complement strand
GTCACCACCCGAACGGTCTTCAACTACTGAATCATAACCACTGGCTTGTAAAATATTATAGAAGAGACACGATATCACCTTTTCCCTGACGCAGAATTTCCGCCTCTCCGGAAGTGAAATCCACTACCGTAGAAGCCTCGTTGCCACCATAGCCACCGTCAATGACGATATCCACCAGGCCCTCGTATTTCTCATGAATCAGTTCAGGATCGGTAGAATATTCGATGATCTCATCATCATCCCGTATGGAGGTAGATAAAATAGGGTTACCCAACATTTCAATAATTGTGCGGACAATGTCGCTATCCGGTACACGAATACCCACCGTCTTCTTTTTATTATTCAACAACTTCGGAACCTGGTTATTTGCATTTAGGATAAATGTAAACGGCCCCGGAAGCGCCTTCTTCAGTATCCGGAAGGTACTGTTATCAATCGGACGGCAATAATCCGCCAGATGGCTCAAATCCTGGCAAATGAATGAAAGCTGCGCCCGTTCAGGCTTTACCCCCTTAATCCGGCAAACGCGCTCGATCGCTTTCTGATTTGTAATATCACATCCCATCCCATACACCGTATCCGTAGGATAAATAATTACCCCACCTTTCTTCAGGCACTCAACTACTGTTTCAATAAGCCGAACCGGCGGATTTTCAGGATGAATTTTTACAAACACTTTTAAAATACTTTTCCACCGAAGGTGAAGTTTCTGGTTTCGTTGCAGTTGCTCCGCATCAAGTTGTTAGTTTTTTAAAACTTCCGAAACAAGGTCGGCGGCTTCCTGAAGAGCGATGGCTGAATAAACCTGGAGGCCGGACTCGTCGATTAGCTTTTTGGCTTCTTCGGCGTTGGTACCCTGGAGGCGAACGATGATGGGAACTTTGATATCACCGATGTTTTGGTAGGCATCGATGACGCCCTGGGCTACCCGGTCACAGCGGACAATGCCGCCGAAAATGTTGATCAGGATGGCTTTTACGTTTGGGTCCTGTAGGATAATATGGAAGGCTGCTTCTACTGTTTTGGCGCTGGCGGTTCCGCCTACGTCCAGGAAATTGGCCGGATCGCCGCCGGCAAGTTTGATAATATCCATGGTTGCCATGGCGAGTCCGGCTCCGTTTACCATGCAGCCAACGTTGCCGTCCAGTTTCACATAGTTGAGATTGGATTTTCCGGCTTCTACTTCGGTGGGGTCTTCTTCGGCCAGATCGCGCATGGCAGCGTATTCGGGATGTCGGAAGAGTGCGTTGTCGTCGAGGTTTACCTTGGCATCGACGGCCATGATTTTGTCATCGGAGGTTTTTAATACGGGATTGATCTCGAAGAGGGAGGAGTCGGTAGCATCGTAAGCTTTGTACAGGGCGCTGACAAATTTTACCATTTCCTTCAAAGCGGCTCCTGAAAGGCCAAAATTAAAGGCAATTTTGCGGGCCTGAAATGCCTGGAGGCCGGTTTGGGGATCAATTTCTTCTTTGAATATCTTGTCAGGCGTTTTTGCTGCGACTTCTTCAATATCCATACCGCCTTCGGGGGAGTACATGATGATGTTGCGGCCGCTCGCACGGTCCAGCAGTACGCTCATGTAAAATTCACTGGGTTCATTTTCGCCCGGGTAATAGACGTCCTGGGCAATCAATACTTTGTTTACTTTCTTTCCTTCTGGCCCTGTTTGAGGGGTCACCAGCTGCATACCGATGATCTTTGAGGCTTTTTCCTGCACTTCTTCCAGGGATTTTGCCAGCTTTACACCTCCGCCTTTACCTCTTCCGCCGGCATGGATCTGGGCTTTGACAACCCACCAGCCGGTGCCGGTTTGCTCCTGTAGGGTTCTGGCGGCTTCAACGGCCTGTTCGGGAGTTTCGGCTACGATGCCTTCCTGTACCCGGACTCCAAAGCTTTTGAGAATTTCCTTACCCTGATATTCGTGTATGTTCATTATTAAATGGAAAGTTTAAATTTTACAATCATTTTGAGGTGCTCTGGCCAGAGCGCAGGAGCAAGCGCTCAAAAGTAAGATTATTGGTGTTATTTTCAAACTATTCGTTTGGGGTTGTGATGACCAGTACCCAGTCGCTGCCTCTTCCAGCTGAATGGGGTTTAAATTCCTGCACGTTTCCGTTGTTCGTGAAAGAGGATAACAACCTGAATGAAGGTTCGGGCGTGGCCGGAGATACTTGTTTCATCGAAGCCAGGGGCCAGCAGGTGCCGTCACGGGGGTTGTACCAACTGGCGTGCAGCTCTCCTTCGGGAAGTTTGGAGAGATCGATGCGGAGAGATTTTCCATAGGGCGTATAAGCGAGCAGGAAATTACCGGCGGATGAAATGGCGGCCACCTGATGAGTGGCGTCCCGGGGGTTCTTATTTTTGATGAGCGATTGATCCGGTATCAGTTGTTGCCAGGGGAGGGACTCGAACAGGCGGCGCATATAGCCGGCCTGGAAAGCTCCGGGGTGGTTAATGGCGAAACGCCAGCCGGTACGGGCGAAAGAGACCGGGTCCCGGCCGGGTTCGAGCATTTGCCAGATATTGTGATTGCCGTAAGTGTGGCCGCAGGCACCTGATAACATGCTCCAATATCCGGCCCGGCGGGAGTCAAAGGCATCAAACCAGCCGAGTTCTTCAGGTTTCCAGCCAACGGGGTGGTCTTCGTAATTCGGTTCGGCGTCCAGGGTGGGCTTGGTGGGACTCAGGTTGTAATCGTGCGTGAGCTTTTGATAATTCCGTCCGTCTCTTTCGCCGTGTCCTGACTGAAAGGTGTTCAGGTCCAGCCAGTCTTTTTCATGAAACCATTTGGATGAACCGCTGCCGCCCTGAGGATGATAGGTGATCAGCTGGTGTCCGCCGCTTCCTTCCAGTATGCCTTTTGCCATGGCGTCCCACACCTGAATGTGCTTTGGTCCATCGGGGTTCCGGTCGCCACCCAGGATCCAGATGATGGGTGAATTGTTGTAGCGCTTTCCCAGGAAAAGGCCGTATGTATAGGCGTTCTCCGGGGTGAATATTTCCGGGCCGACGCCCCAGCGTTTGACAACTTTGTCACCCCAGGTGGGAAGCATGCCAATAAATAACCCCAGCCGGGATGCTTTGCGAACAATGTAGTCGACGTGTTTGAAATAAGCTTCATTCGGGCGGGTAGGGTCATCTTCCGTGAGCGGGGTATCGCCATAAGCGTTGGGGGTATGCAGACCGTCAAACTCAGCCAATACAACTGCCTGAATGACGGTGAAGCCTTTCTCTGCCCGGTTTTCCAGGTACAGGGCAGCTTCTTTGCGGTCGAGGCGATGGAATAGTTCCCAGGCGGTATCCCCCAGCCAAAAAAACGGATCTCCGTTTTGGTATTCCAGGAAATGCCCGTTTTCACTGACCTTTAGCTGCTGAGCCAGGCCAATTATTGGGAATACGCACATCAAAACGAGTAAGAAAATAGAGGCCGGGATCATTCTTGTCAAAGGGGGTGACAGAAACGTGGTAACGGGTACCATAGCGGTGTGTATTTTTGGTGGCATCGGAATGGGATTTATCGGTTTTGATATATCTGGAGACGGTCTGGTCCAACCTGCTTTTCATTCCTAAGCGTTCCATAAACCCGGGGAGCGTGGAGACCGCCGGGCAGGTCTGCTGCCCCGGTCAGGATGCGGGCTTCGTCCCAGAGGTTGTTCTTTATAAATTCATTCAGGGTAGCCGCCCCTCCTTCGATGATCACTGATTGAATGTCCATCAGGTACAATTGATACAGGGAAAATTGCGCCAGGTAATAATTGAAATTCTCCACTTCCAGATATTGCACGGCCCCGTGGTTCTCAGTTTTAAAGGCATTGAATACGATCGTCTTTTCTGTTCCGTCAAAGAGTTTAAGGGTGGAAGGAAGGGTCAGGTCGCGGTCAATCACGATGCGCAAGGGGTTTCGTCCGCTCCAGTCCCTGACAGTGAGCTGCGGGTCATCGGTAAGCGCAGTGCGGTAACCTACCATCACGGCGTCTTCTTCGCTTCGCCAGCGATGCACCAGGCGACTGGAAAGGGGAGAGGTGATCCAATAACGGGAACCATCCAGAGGGGCGAAATATCCGTTTCTGGTTTGGGCCCATTTGAGAATGATGTACGGTCTTCTTTCGGTCTGAAAGGTTATGAAGCGTCGGTTCAGATCGCGGCAATCAGCTTCCAGTACACCCGTTATTACTTCAATGCCTGCTTCCTTCAATTTTTCAATGCCTTTTCCGGCTACTTTTTCATTAGGGTCTGTGCAACCGATGATCACCCGGGGAATGCCCTGGCGAATAATTAAATCAGCGCATGGCGGAGTTTTTCCCTGATGGACGCAGGGTTCCAGGTTAACATACAGGGTGGCTTCCTGCAGCATTTTATCCGCCCCGGCATGGGTCTCCCGGGTGTTTTTGATGGCGTTAACTTCAGCATGGGCCTGGCCATATCCCTGATGCCAGCCTTCACCGATGATCTTTTCCTGATGGACAATGACGGCTCCTACCATGGGATTTGGGCTTACCTGTCCCAGTCCATGACATGCCAGTTGCAGACAGCGCTGCATATAAATGCGATCGTATGCTTCCACCTGCCCAAAATAGTTATTTTTGCACACAATCAGGGGGGATTTTCAGATAACAGGAGGGCTATGATGCGCGATGATCTCAACAATATGGATATAACAGCGATTGCCCGGCAAACGCGGGATGCTCTGGCTGCAGAACATGGTGAACGCGAAGCAGGTGCCATGAGCTGGATCATTCTCGAGCATCTTACCGGGGAACGGCGCGGCCGGCTGATGGTGCGTGGTGACCTTCGGCTCAACGGAACACAACAGAATTCCCTGAAACAGATTGTCGAAGAGATAAGGGCTGGTAAGCCGCTGCAATATGTGCTGGGGGAAACAGAATTCTATGGTTTGCATTTAAAGGTAAATCCCTCGGTGCTGATTCCGCGGCCGGAAACCGAAGAGCTGGTGGACCTGATCATTCGGGATCGATTCCAGCCGGGGTACGGGCAAGAACAAGAAACTACTGGCCGGCCGGTGACCATTCTGGATATCGGTACCGGGAGCGGTTGCATTGCTATTGCACTGGCAAGGCACCTTCCGGCGTCCATGGTATGGGCGTGTGATATTTCGGATAACGCCCTGAGTCTGGCTCGGGAAAATGCGCAACTGAACCATGTTGCAGTGCGTTTTGAGCAGGTTGATATACTGAGTGCTGAAGCTCGAAAGGTTTTGCCGGAATGCGATGTGCTTGTCAGTAATCCACCGTATGTGACTCGGGCGGAAATGGAAGCCATGGCACCCCATGTGCTGGAATACGAACCACACCTTGCGCTGTTCGTGGAAAACAATGACTCGCTGCTGTTTTACCGGGAAATAGTTGCATTTGCCATGCAAAGACTTCACCCCAAAGGACAATTGTACCTGGAAATTAACGAGGCGTTGGGTGAAGAAACCTGTGAATTGCTACAAAAAACCGGTCTTCACCATGTGGAGCTCCGGAAAGATCTCCATGGCAAAGACCGGATGATAAAAGCGGTCAGGTAACGCCTGAGAGCCGTGCTCCCGGCCCGCCCGGGCATCAGCGCTACCGATTCAATTATAGGTTCATGCGCTTTAGCTCTTTCACTGCATAATCGGCAGCCCGGGCCGTCAGCGCCATGTAGGTGAGGGTGGGGTTGACGCAGGAGGCCGAGGTCATGCAAGCGCCGTCAGTTACGAAGACGTTCTTGCAGGCGTGTACCTGATTCCATTCGTTCAAGACAGACTCCTTGGGGTTTTTGCCCATTCGCGCGGTTCCCATTTCATGGATGGCCATGCCCGGGAAGGATCCCCGGTCATAGGTGCTCACGTTTTTGCAGCCGGCAGCTTCCAGCATTTCTGCGGCATCGCTAGCCATATCCTTTCGCATTTTGGTTTCGTTTTCCTTGAAACCGCAATCGAAGGTAACCGTAGGCTGGCCCCATTTGTCCGGCTTTTCCCGGTTCAGGGTCATTTTATTCTCCTTATCAGGCAGGCATTCGCCGAAGCCGCCAAGGCCCATGGACCACCGGCCGGGTTCGGTAAGGCTTTCTTTGTAGGAAGCTCCGATCCCTTCTTCAGCAGCCCGTTTCCAGCCTCCGCGACCGGCGCCGCCCTGGTAACCGAAACCCCGGAGGTAATCTCGTTTGTCACCGTTGACATTGCGATACCGTGGAACATATATGCCGTTGGGGCGTCTGCCATAATAATATTTGTCTTCGAAGCCGTCCATAACTCCCCGGGCGCCGGTACGGAAATGGTGGTCCATCAGGTATTGGCCCAGGACGCCACTATCATTTCCCAATCCATCCGGAAAGCGGTCCGAAGTAGAATTCATCAGCAACCAGGTACTCCAGATGGCCGATCCGTTTACGAAAATGATCTTTGCATGATACTCAGTGGTTTCGTTGGTGTTGGCGTCAATCACACGTACACCGGTGGCTTTTCCAAGCTGGTTATCGTAGATCAGGGCATTGACGATGGAGTCTGTACGCAAGGTCAGGTTGCCGGTAGCTTCCGCCGCGGGAAGTGTGGCCGCCTGGGACGCGAAATATCCGCTGTACGGGCATCCGCGGCTGCATAAATTACGGTATTGACAGGGCCCCCTGCCGCCTACAGCCCTGGTTAAGTTGGCTACCCGTCCCATGGTCAGAACCCGGCCGTTGAAGTTCGCTTCAATGCCTTCCTTGACTTTCTTTTCAACACAATTCATTTCCATTGGAGGAAGGAATTGACCGTCAGGCAGCTGATGCAGCCCTTCTTTCTGCCCGCTGATGCCCACAAACGTTTCCACGTAGTCGTACCAGGGAGCAATGTCCTTATAACGGATGGGCCAGTCAATGGCAATGCCGTCACGGGCGTTGGCTTCGAAGTCCAGATCACTCCAGCGGTAGCTTTGCCGGCCCCACATGACTGATTTTCCGCCAACGATGTCCGGTCGGTACCAGTCGAAACGCTGTTCTTCCTGGTAAGGGGATTTCATATCATCGAACCAGTAACTTTCGTTGTATTCGCTATACGGGTA
>DATCYD010000135.1:0-4265 GCA_036570465.1 Anseongella sp. | reverse complement strand
TCGGGGGAAATGGTTCCCCCTATTTGATCTACCCGGGCCGTCGTGTCAATGCCCAAATAAGACTTCCCGCGCAGATCGAGGTCAATATCCCGAACCCAGGCGTAGTCTCCGATTGAGAGGTATCCATTGTTGGCGGTGATACTTAGTTCCTTAAAGTTTCCGCTATAGGTGGAGTCAACAGGAATCATTCCCATTCCCTCGCCAGTGTCGCCGCTGGTTGCGCTTTTTCGCCGGACGGTTCTGCTGCCAGTTGGCGCCAATACAAGTGTGCCTCGGTTAACCAGCTTGAATTTCGCCGGCTGCCAGAGGGAATCAAGTGTTACACTCCCTCCGTCCACAACGATATCATCGAAGGAAGGCAAATGCAGGTTGACATTTATATGGGAATATCTCCTTCGGGAATTCTCCGATCTCCCCTGGTATTTAATGCCCGGACCTACCGCCACAAATTCCACAAAAAGCGTATCGCCGCTGTTGTAAATCCGGACGCTGTCCCTGCCTTCTTCAAAGACAGGTTTGGCCGTGGTATATTGCATGGTGGCAGAATCGGCGGGAAAGAAATGGCAACGGAGATTGTCAGGAGCCGGGGCAACGATCTTTAGCGTTTTATAGCCTTGTGTGTACATTCCTCTGCTTATCTTCTGACCGCTGGGGTCCCTGATGGTAAACGATTCTTCCCGGACGCTCTTTAGTAAAAAGACAACCACCAGAAGAGGTAGGGTCAGCACCAGGAGAATTACGAGTCCGAATAGTTTATTACTTGTTCTCATCATATTGTTTTTTAAAAGCCTCGAAAGGAGATGTAAGGTCTTCAGGTTCCAGCCCGAGCAGATACATTCCACGGAAGAAAGCGGGTAATTCCCGTTTCGAAAAATCTTCCTTCAGATACGTCCTGGCTATCGTGATGGCATCGTCCGCCACGAAATAGCCGATACCCCTTTTGTCATAGATAACACCGAGCTGTTTCAGGAAGTCATAGGTTCGCATCACCGTGTTGGGATTGACAGCCAGCTGTACCGCCAGCTCCCGGACGCTGGGGATCTTCGTGCCGGTATCCCAGCTTTCCTGCAAGACCTTCTCACAGGCATACCCCACGATCTGCAGGTAAATCGCCTGCCCGTTCTCGTAAAACTGCATATTATATCTCCTTTTCTGCCAGTCGTTTCCAGGTAATGATCCAGAAAACCGGGGCCCAGCCATATTGCATTAGCCAAAAGACTGTTTCTGTAAGCCAGGGAGCCGGTTTATATGCTTTTTCAAACATTATCTCCCCTATTCTTGTCGATTTTAGTACGATAATATCGTCGTTTATCGACCAGTGGTAGCTACCAAACCCGAATACACGCTCGTTGATGTAGTAGATATAATATACGCCCAACACAACCAGAACGACCAGCAGCACCGTCGTCTTGACAAAGGAGAAACGAGCAAACCAGACCGATCCCAGCAAGTAAAAGGCCTGTACCGCGATAAATAAATAAATGAAATAAAATTCTTCACTTTCCATAAACGGCGGCATAGGCAACCACCTGCCTCCCTCAGGAATTCCGTGGGTGATACAGAAGACAAGAAGCCATTTGATCACCGTGGCGCCTATCAGGAACAGGCCGTTAAAGACAATAACCGTGTAAAAAAGGGCGCACAGGAATTTCTCCAGATGGCTGGCAGGGAAACTAAGCCAGGCAATACCCCGTGCCTTCCCGGAAAGGGGCTCAAACTGCAGGTTGGCGAACAGGGTTCCACAGAGGAAAAGAGCCAGTAGCGCATAGGAGTAAAAATGCTCTTCATAATAGTCGTTTCTGCTTTTAATGGTCAGCCAAAAGCCGATCAGCAATCCGGTGATGCCCAGGGAAGCTGCCGTGTACAGCAGGTAAAACCGCACGTTTTCCATTCCCTGTTTAATGATTAGCTGCCAGAGGCGGGTAAAACTGAAAGAATTTTTCATGACTTAGTTTGTTGGATCATTTCTTGGTCAAATGCCGCCAGAACGGCTTCTCTGTTGCTGGCGACGGCATTGTACAGTAGTTCCAGATCGAACGGACCTTCCTGGCCGTCTGGTTGTGCGGTCACGATGGCGCTTCCCCGGATCGAATCTTCACGGTACAGGGCGGTCGCTATTTCTTCTGCATCGAACGACAGCTTGAACTGCAGGGAGCGGCTGATCGACCCAGCGGATTCGTCCAGCAACATCCTACCCTCCTCGAGGATCAGTACATGATCGATCAGGCTGTCGAGATCTTTTACCTGGTGGGTACTGATGAGAATGCATCGTTCATCGGTAGCGGCTCCGGCGATCAGCTTCCGGAACTGCTTTTTTCCGGTGATGTCCAGCCCGTTTGTCGGCTCGTCCATGAGCAGCAGCGGCGTATTACAGGCCAGGGCGAAGCTGATGAGCACCTTTTTCTTCTGCCCATAGCTCATCTTCTGAAGGGTGTTTCCGGCCGGCACTCCGAATTCCTCCAGCGACTGGTTGAACTGTTCGCGGCTGAAGGATGGGTAGAATGGTGCGTTGTACCGAACAAAGTGATTGATACGAATGTCCGGCAGGTAAAATTCCTCAGGAATAATGAACAGTTGCTGCAAAAAAGCGGGATGACGTTCTTTCGGCTGGTGCCCGAAGCCTTCGATCTTCCCTTTCCCGGGAAAAAGCAACCCAGCGATACAGCGGAGCAGAGTGGACTTTCCGGTACCGTTGGCACCCATCAACCCGTAAATATGCCCGGTCTTCAGCCTTAGGTCAAGGCCGGAAAACACCTCTTTCCGCTTGTATGAAAAATGTAGGTTATCAATGGATATCATATATATTGTGTTAGTGTACTAACTAAGTAATACACCAAAGGAATAAAGAATAATTGAAACTTCCAAATTTTGGTATCAATTTTCCGTAAAGCGATAAATGATTACTAATACCGATCTTTTCAAAAAATTTTCTAAGTTCGTTAACCGTTCGCGGAGACGTAATCAAAACACAAATGAAGAGAATTGTATTTAGTCTGGCTTTTCTAACGATCGCTGCCGCGGCTTACTCCCAGACCAAGACAAAAAAGCCAACCAAAACCTCCGGCAATCCGGTCTTCGAAGGCTGGTACGCCGATCCGGAGGGGATCATTTACGGAAACGAGTACTGGATTTATCCGACCTGGTCGGCGCCTTATGAGGAACAGGTGTTCATGGACGCCTTTTCTTCCAAAGACCTGGTGAACTGGACCAAACATGAGCGTATCATCGATACAGCGGAGGTCAAATGGGCGAAAAAGGCGATGTGGGCACCTGGTGTGATCAAAAAGGATGGAAAATATTACCTCTTCTTTGCGGCCAACGACGTGCATGAGGGCGAGGTCGGCGGTATTGGGGTGGCGGTGAGCGACCGGCCGGAGGGGCCATTCAAGGATTTACTTGGAAAACCACTCATTAACGAGATCGTGAACGGGGCGCAGCCCATCGACCAGTACATTTTCAGGGACGCCGACGGTACGCATTATATGTACTACGGAGGATGGGGCCATTGCAATGTCGTGAAACTGAACGACGACTTTACCGGGCTGGTCCCGTTCGAAGACGGAACAACTTACCGGGAAGTGACCCCAAAGGATTACGTGGAAGGGCCGTTCATGTTCATCCAGGACGGAAAATATTACTTTATGTGGTCGGAAGGGGGCTGGACGGGACCGGATTACCGGGTGGCCTATGCCATCGCGGACTCGCCGTTTGGGCCGTTTGAGCGCGTTGGAACCATCCTGGAGCAGGATCCGGAGATCGCTACCGGCGCGGGACACCATTCGATCATTCACCACCCGAAGAAAGATCTCTGGTACATTGTTTATCACCGCCGGCCGAAAGGTGAAACGGATCGGAATTATCGGGTCACGTGCATTGAGCGGATGTATTTTGATGCAAACGGGCGAATAAAGCCCGTGAAGATCACCCGCGAAGGCGTTCAAGAGCAGCGGCTTACCGGCCGTAGAAAAATAAAACGGGAATAGGGGCGCTTTTTATTTTCTAACTTTGCCCCATGCATAAGATTCCGGGGTTTAAGCCAATTGATCAGTTTTTGTTTAATGGGACCGAATGTTTTCTCAGTGGTTTGCCCGCCGCGGGGCATTCGCCTGTGTTTCCTGACTGGCTGCTGGACCGTTATGACCTGAGGGAAAAGCCCTTCGGGCTGCTGGATGAACGGGTTGCCACCTATGATGCCTTAAAAGTTCCCTGTCATCCGCTTGTTAAGGAAGCAGCCGGCCGGCTGGAAGAACAGGTAAAGGAAGCGT
>DATCYD010000134.1:0-5953 GCA_036570465.1 Anseongella sp. | reverse complement strand
CCTTGGGTACCAGCCCCTGGAGGTTCCCGTTGATTCGCGTTCCGAAGTAAATGTCCGCTTGAGACAGGATGTGGCCGCACTGAACGAGGTAGTGGTAGTTGGGTACGGGACCCAGCAAAAAGCCAATCTTACCGGGGCGGTATCCACGATAGACGGAGAAATGCTCGAGTCCCGCCCGGTGCAGAACGTCGGACAGGCTCTGCAGGGGATCATTCCTGGCCTGAATTTCCAAACCGACGGCATGGGGGGTGAACTGAATAACACCCTCAGTTTCAACATCCGTGGTACCGGCACCATCGGAGAAGGATCCAACGCCGTTCCTCTGGTACTTATCGATGGGGTGGAAGGCGATCTCAATTCGATCAATCCGCAGGATATAGCCAGTGTTTCGGTCCTCAAAGATGCTGCTTCCGCCTCCATATACGGATCCCGGGCTCCCTTCGGCGTGGTGCTGATCACGACAAAAAGGGGGAAGGCAGGAGCGCCTTCGGTCAGCTACAGCAATAATTTCCGCTGGACATCGCCCATGGGATTGCCCGAAATGCTTGATTCCTATACCTTTGCCTTGTACTGGAATGAAGCGGCCGCCAATGATGGCGAAGGAGCGAAATTCTCGCAGGAAGTACTCGACCGGATCGTCGGGTATCAAAACGGTGAAATTGAGGAGGCAACCGTTCCCAATGCGAACGGGGACCGGTGGCAATATTATACAGGCTCCAATGCCAACACCGACTGGTTCAGCGAACAATACAAAAGTTCCTCGTTCTCGCAGGACCATTCCCTCAGCATCAGTGGAGGTACTGACAAGACCCAATATTATGCCTCCGGGAAATTCATGGATCAGGGCGGTTTGCTGCGTTATTCCGGGGATAACCTAAAGCGCTACAACCTTTCAGGCAGGCTGAACACGACCCTGAGCGACCATGTAAAGTTCAACTACCTGACCAGGTACATCCGGGAAGATTATGGCCGGGCTTCGCATCAGTTCGACTTATTCTACCATAACATTGCCCGCCGCTGGCCCACCGTGCCGGTAAGGGATCCCAATGGCTATTTCAGCGATCCAAGCGAAATTGCCCAGCTTGTACAAGGGGGGAGGGACCTGACCCAGGAAGACACCTATTTTATGCAGGGGCAGCTGGTGGTCACTCCCCTGAGTAACTGGAACATCTATGCCGAAGGAAATTACCGGATAGAGAACATCAACCGGCATTACGACATTACTCCCGCCAATGCCTACGACGTGGACGGAAATCCTTTTCCCATAGCGGTGGGCTGGAATTCGGCCGGGTTCACCGAGGTATATGAATACAACAGGAAGAACAATTTCGTAACGACCAATATCTATTCCGACTATACATTTGATATAGGCGCCGATCACCATTTCAAAGTACTTGGCGGGTTCAATGCCGAACTGATGAAATACCGCACTCTGGGCGCTTCCAGAAGCGGATTGATCACGCCTTCCCTGCCAACGCTGAACACCACCGGTGGAATTCCGCAAATTGAGGACGGACAGTACCAGCACTGGGCAACGGCGGGTTTCTTTGGCCGGCTGAACTATGATTACAAGGGGCGCTACTTGCTGGAAGTGAACGCCCGTTACGACGGCACTTCCCGGTTTATGCGAGAGAAGCGCTGGAACCTCTTCCCTTCATTTTCGGCCGGATGGAATATTGCCGAAGAGAATTTCTGGAACCTTGGCGCGGTCGAATTATTTAAGCTGAGGGGCTCCTACGGCGAACTGGGTAACCAGAATACGGCGAACTGGTACCCCTTCTACCTGCTGATGCCTGTGGGTACCGCCAACGGGACTTGGCTGGTGGATGGCAAGCAACCCAATACAGCAGGCGCGCCGGGGCTGGTCAGCACACTGCTCACCTGGGAACGGGTAACCAGCTGGAACCTGGGCCTGGACCTGAGCATGCTGAACAACCGGCTCAACCTGAATGTTGATTACTTTAACCGTAAAACCTTCGACATGGTAGGGCCGGCTCCCGAATTGCCGGTGATCCTGGGGACAGCTGTTCCCCGGGTCAATAATGCCGATATGAAGTCATATGGTTTCGAGGTGGAAGCCCACTGGCGCGACAGGATCGGGGAATTCAGCTACGGTATTCGCGCCATACTCTCGGATGACCAGCAGGAAATTATCAGTTATCCCAATGAGACCGGCAATATCGGTACCTGGTACAATGGCCGGAAAATGGGAGAGATCTGGGGCTATACGACAACAGGCATCGCCAGGACCCAGGAAGAGATGGATGCTCACCTGGCAAATGCCGATCAAAATAATCTTGGAAATCGCTGGGGCGCGGGCGACATCATGTATGCCGACCTCAACGGCGATGGTAAGATCGACGGTGGCAGCGGCATACTCGAAAATACCGGCGACAGGACCATTATTGGCAATTCCACTCCCCGGTATCGTTACAGTTTTGACCTGACAGGACAATGGCGCGGATTCGACCTGCGCGTGTTCCTTCAGGGCGTTGGCAAGCGCGACTGGATGCCGAACGGGCCGTATTTCTGGGGCGCCAGCGGCGGCATGTGGCAATCGGCAGGTTTTGCCGAGCACATGGATTATTTCCGCGATGAAAGTTCCGTAATGGTTGAAGCAGGTCAGGCCGACGTCAATTTGGAGGCCTATTTCCCAAAGCCGTATTTCAATACGGGAAAGAATCAGCAGACCCAGACACGCTACCTGCAGAATGCCGCCTACCTCAGGGTGAAAAACCTGCAGATCGGGTATTCCTTCCCGCAAAGCGTGACTTCCAGGCTGGGCATTTCAAAGGTAAGGATCTACCTTTCGGGGGAGAACCTCTTTACCTTCAGCAAAATGATAGACATTTTCGATCCGGAAACCGTGGGATTGAACGGCTGGAACGACGGAAAGAGCTATCCTTTTGCAAAAGTTTATTCTCTTGGCCTAAATGTTAATTTCTAAGCGACGGCATATGAAAAAGTTTATCCAATATACCATCTTTTATATCATCGTAGGAACAACTACCCTGGGTCTCAGCGGCTGTAATGATTTCCTGGACCGCGCTCCCCTTTCCGACGTTACTCCTGAAGATTACCTGAGAACTGAAGCAGACCTGGCCGCGTATGCGATCGCCCGTTATAATTTCCCGACCCACGGCGGCTGGGGAGTGGGCAACCATGGCATCGACAACCATACCGACAACCAGGCAACCAGCAGCTACGCGAACCGCTGGGTACCCGGGGAGTGGCGCGTGCCACAGTCGGACGGAAGCTGGGACTTCGGTCAGATACGGCAGTGCAATTATTTCCTGGAAACCGTGCTCCCCCGCTGGAAGGCCGGGAGCATTGCCGGAAGTCCGGAGAACATTGCCCACTATATCGGCGAAGTGTACTTCCTGAGAGCCTATGAATATTTCAATAAGGTACAGGCGCTGGGCGACTTTCCCATTCTCCGCCATACGCTTCCCGACAACAAGGAGGCGCTGATGGCGGCTTCGGAACGGCGTCCGCGGAACGAGGTTGCCCGGTTCATTCTGTCGGACCTCGATTCAGCCATCGCCCTGTTACAGGCTGTTCCCCCCGGCGGGAAAACCCGTATTTCAGTGCACGCTGCCCAGGTATTCAAATCGCGGGTAGCCCTGCACGAAGCAACCTGGCTGCTTTACCATAAGGGTACACCGCGGGTCCCGGGGGGACCGGACTGGCCGGGCGAAGGGAACGTAGAAGGGTTCAGCATTAATATTGACCAGGAGATCGATTTCTTTCTCACGGAAGCAGTGGAAGCGGCGGAAGTTGTCGCCGATGCTGTTCCGCTGGTGAACAATACCATGGACGGCAGTTATAATTCTTCCCAGAATCCCTATTTTACGATGTTTGGCGATGACGACCTGGAGGGCTACTCAGGTGTCTTGTTGTGGCGCGATTATGATCCTACGCTGGGCATCAATCACAATGTAGGTCATTATATTACCCGCAATGGTGGCAACACCGGCTACACCCGCGGATTTGTTGACAATTTCCTGATGCAGAACGGGCTGCCTATATATGCTTCCGGATCAGGCTACCAGGGCGATGACTCCGTGCAATTGGTTAAGATGGATAGGGACTGGCGCCTGCGGCTTTTCATGAAGGCTCCCGGCGAGCTTATGTTCACCGACCGGACGAATGAGGATGGAACACCTGTTCTGGAAGGATATCCAGACGTTATTGGCCTGCAGGAAACGCGCTATGTTACCGGCTATGCTGTGAAAAAAGGATTTTCCTATCTGTTTGATCATTCCGAGGGAAGCATGGGCTCAACAGGGAGCATCGTGTTCCGGGCTGCGGAGGCTTACCTGAACTACATTGAAGCATCCTACCTGAAAACAGGCGCTATCGACGGAAAGGCAGACGGGTATTGGCGGGCGATACGCGAGCGCGCGGGTGTGGATCCCGATTACCGGAAGACGATAGCGGCTACTGACATGCAGCAGGAGGCAAAGAACGATCTTGCCGCTTATTCCGGGGGCAATCTTCTTTCTGACAAAACGCTGTACAATATCCGGCGGGAGCGTCGCTGCGAATTCATGGCAGAGGGCCTTCGCTATATGGACCTGAAGCGCTGGCGGACCCTGGATCAACTGCAGGCCCAACCTTATATTGTCGAAGGGTTTAAGCTTTGGGGTCCAATGCAAAACTGGTATGTTGACGAAAACGGTGATTCGCGGCTCATCGAAGCCGGTACGCCAGGGGAAACGGCTAATGTTTCCAAAAGGTCGGAAAGCCTGTACCTGCGTCCCTACCGAATCAATCTGTCGGGCACCAACCTGGTAAAGGATGGCTACCGCTGGACGGCTGCCCACTATCTGGAGCCCATCGCGATCCAGCATTTTATTATTACGGCCGAGAATCCATCAGACCTGCAAACTTCAGTGATCTATCAGAATCCGGGCTGGCCGCTGGAAGCGAACAGTGGACCGGTGCAATAACGACGATCATGAAGAAGATACGGATCTGCTTCCTTATCTTGCTGCCATGCTGCACCGGACTGGCCTCCTGCGGTTTGCTGACAAAAGACGGCGCCCTCCCCGAGGGGGACCGATGGCGCCTGGTATGGCAGGATAGGTTTGGCAGGAACGGCGCGCCGGACAGCGCCAAATGGACGTTTGCCGGACGGGGAAAAGCCAATTGGAACTGTTACTGTACGGATACTGCGGCTGTTACCATTGTACAGAACGGGAAATTGCACTTGAGGGGCATAAAAGGTAAAGAAGGAGCGGAAGCGCCTGGGTATGCAACGGGATGTATTTCGACAAAAGGTAAATTCGCGTTCAGGTACGGAAAGCTGGAAGTACGGGCGTGGTTTTCCGGCGGACAAGGATCATGGCCCGCCATCTGGCTCATGCCGCAGGAAGGCGTTTATGGCGGCTGGCCGCAAAGCGGAGAGATTGACGTGATGGAACACCTGAACAGGGATACGGTGGTTTATCAGACCCTCCACAGTCATTATATTGATGTGGCCGGTCGAAAGAAAGATCCTCTGTATTTTGTCACGGCTGCGTTTAATGAAGACGAGTTCAATATTTTCGGAATAGAATGGTATCCCTGCCGCATCGATTTTTTTGTCAATGGCCGGAAAACATTCTCTTATCCCCGGAGAAAAGATGCCGGCACCAATCAATGGCCTTTCGATCAGGAGTTTTATATTATCCTGAATCAGGCGCTGGGGGGAAGCTGGGCGGGAAAAATCGACGACAGGGGCCTGCCGGCGGAAATGCAAGTGGACTGGGTACGGGTGTACAAACGAAAACAGGCAACCGGTGCCCTTGATCAGCCGGTGCATACTCCGGTCGGGTCGCTTGATTAGCCGGCGCAATGACCCCCGGCGGTTTCCTGTGCCGCCGGTGCTGGCTTGCATGCCAGGCGGAAGTCTGTGGATAAGAAAGTAGGCGGCCTGCGGGCGAAAAAAAATTAAATAATGATGAAAAAC
>DATCYD010000133.1:0-6651 GCA_036570465.1 Anseongella sp. | reverse complement strand
ACTGCATGTTGGCTTCGGCCTTTTGCTGGGTAAGGATCTCCAGCATGCCGGTGTCTTCCAGCTTTTCCAGCTGAAGTTCCCAGTATATCAGTTTTTTATAGACTTCGGCCCATTCTTCGAATGATAAGTTGTCGTTCAGGGTCAGTCCAAGATTCAAGAAATCCTGTTGGTAGGCGGAGGTGGTCCGGGCAGTTACCAGGCGCTTGTTGTCCAGGATCTTTTTGATTGTCAGCAACACTTGTTTTGGGTTAACCGGCTTGATGAGATAATCATCGATCTGGGCGCCGATGGCGTCCTCCATGACCGGTTCGTCTTCGTTCTTGGTGATCAGCACCACCGGAAGGTCTGCCTTCAGGTTCTTGACTTCGGCCAGGGTTTCAAGGCCGGTAAGTCCGGGCATGTTTTCGTCCAGGAAGATGATGTCAAAGTAGTCTGTTTTTATGGCGTCCAGGGCATCACTGCCGTTGGTAACGGTCTTTACTTTATAGCCTTTGTCGTTCAGAAAAAGAATATGAGGTTTTAACAGGTCGATCTCGTCGTCGGCCCATAAAATTGTTGTTTCCTGCATGTCAATGTTTTATTTATGAATTATTTTAACAAATTTGCTGCCAATAGGTTCCATTGTGACGCAGAACAAGAAAAAAATAATTAACGATCCGGTTTACGGGTTTATCAGCATCCCTTACGAGATCATTTTTGATTTGCTGTCACATCCGTACCTGCAACGGCTGCGACGGATCAAGCAAATGGCCCTGGCCCATCTGGTGTATCCGGGGGCGCTTCATACCCGCCTTCATCATGCCCTGGGCGCCATGCATCTGATGTGCATGGCGTTGGAAACCCTGCGCGGAAAAGGGCACGATATTTCGGATGAGGAAGCCCGGGCGGTAACGATTGCCATTCTGCTGCATGACGCGGGGCACGGGCCATTTTCTCACGCACTGGAGCATACCATCGTGGAGAATATCTCGCACGAGGATATTTCCAGTCTGATCATGGACAGGCTGAATACCGAATTCGAAGGAAGACTGACCCTGGCGATCCGTATTTTTAAGGGGACTTACAAAAAGAAATTCCTCCATCAACTGGTGTCAGGGCAGCTGGACATGGACAGGATGGATTACCTGAACCGGGATAGTTTCTATTCGGGGGTATCTGAGGGTGTCATCAGCTTCGACCGGATCATCAAGATGCTGAACGTGAAGGATGACCAATTGGTGGTGGAAGAAAAGGGTATTTATTCGATTGAGAAATTTTTGATCGCCCGCCGGCTGATGTACTGGCAGGTATATCTGCATAAGACGGTGGTGGTGGCCGAGCAAATGCTTATCAAGGCACTGGGCCGTGCCCGGATCCTGGGCCTGGAAGGGGTGGATTTGTTTTGCACTCCCGCATTTGGCAATTTTCTTCTTCAGCGCGTAACACGCGAGGAGTTTCTTGCCCGTCCGGCGTATCTGGACGCGTTTCTCAAACTGGATGATCATGATGTTACTGTAAGTATTAAAGCATGGGCGGATCACCCCGATCAGATACTGTCCCATCTTTGTCGGGGGTTGATAAATCGTCAACTATTGCGAATTGAGGTTCAGAAGGGGCCGTTTTCCAGGCAACGCGTGGCCAGCCTGCGTGCAGCCTGCTCGGGAACGTTCGGTCTTTCGATGGATGACGCTTCCTGGTTCGTATTTAGCGGTAAGCTTAGTAACAGTGCATACAGGGAAAGTTCGGAGAATATTGAGATACTGATGAAGGATGGCAGTCTGGCTGATATCGCCGAGGCGTCTGATAATTTCAACATAAAAGCCCTCAGCAGGACGGTCGAAAAGCATTATTGTTGTTACCCTAAGCAATTACCTGCCATGTAATTCTTCAAATTTGTTTTTTTCCTTAAAAAAATTTTCACCTTTGTATGATAACATGAAATTAACAGCGGCTGAACTTGGCAAGTTATTAAACGGAACCGTCGAAGGTAATTCTGACGCCGTAGTTTCGACGGTTTCTAAAATTGAGGATGCTCAGGCAGGATCGCTGACGTTCCTTGCCAACCCCAAATATGCGCCTTTTCTTTATTCTACCAATGCTTCGATCGTGATCGTAGGCGCCGATCTTTTGCTGGAGAAGCCGGTAACAAGTACATTGATCCGGGTAAAGGATCCATACAGCGCCTTTTCTGTGCTCCTGGATATGTATAACAACAGCAAGGTGGATAAGTCCGGCCGGGAGGAATTCAGCTTTGTCAGTGACTCGGCCGCTATGGGAGAAGATTGCTACATCGGGGCTTTTTCTTACCTTGGTGAGCATGTGAAACTTGGGAGAAACGTAAAAGTGTTTCCCCAGGTTTATATCGGGGATAATTGCGTGATCGGAGATGATACCATTTTGCATCCGGGGGTGAAGATTTATGCCGGTTGGCAGGTGGGTGCCCGCGTCATCATTCATTCCAGCACGGTGATTGGCAGCGATGGCTTTGGATTTGCGCCTCAGCCTGATGGTTCTTATTCCAAGGTGAGCCAGATTGGAAAAGTGATTATTGAAGACGATGTGGAGATTGGCTCCAATAATTCCATTGACCGGGCCACAATGGGCGCTACCGTTATTGGCAAAGGTGTGAAGCTGGACAATCTGATCCAGGTGGCCCACAATGTGGAAATAGGAGAAAACACGGTCATTGCTTCCCAGACCGGGATATCCGGAAGCACTAAGATCGGCGGAAACTCCGTGATCGGCGGCCAGGTTGGTATCGTGGGACATGTGACCCTGGCAAAAGGTACTCAGATCAACGCCAAATCAGGTGTTTCCAAGTCCATTTCTGAGGAAGGGAAGCAATGGAATGGTTCTCCGGCGCTTCCGTTCCGGGAGTCGCTGCGAATTCAGGCGGTTTACCGCAGGCTTCCCGAACTGGAAAGTAAGATCGATGCCCTTGACAAACAACTGAAAGAATTGGAAGCACGCAAAAGCGGCGAAACAGAAGCTTGAGCCTGTTTTTCAGCCTGGCCGTTGGAGCACGGGCACAGAAATCCTTTAAACATTTCGTATCTTATCGGGATATTCAGATATTTGGCGAAAATTTTTCCGCTGCCGGGATCGCTGTCTCCCCAAGCTGTGGGAAAGCGAAATACACAGATCAAACCTTATTTCGGTGATGAATGTAAAACAGCATACCATTAAATTTCCTGTGACCGTTTCGGGCGTTGGCCTGCATACCGGCAAGGAAGTAAACATGACCTTTCGGCCGGCTCCTGAAAATCATGGGTATAAATTTCAGCGGGTGGATCTACCCGGAAGCCCCCTGATTGAAGCGGATGTGGATAATGTGACGGATACCTCCAGGGGAACAACCTTGTCGCAGAACGATGCGAGTGTGAGCACGGTGGAGCATGTGCTGGCTGCTTTGATGGGCTGTGAAGTAGATAATGTACTGATCGAGCTGGATGGTCCGGAAACACCCATCATGGATGGCAGTTCCATCGTTTTTGTTGAATCCATTGAAAAGGCCGGACGAAAGGAACAAAAGGCCGACAGGGAATATTACACCTTGCCTCAAAACGTGCATTATGCCGAACCTGACCGAAAGGTGGAAATGGTGGCCATGCCGCAGGATGACTACCGCGTGACTGTGATGGTCGATTATAATTCGCAGGTGCTGGGCAGCCAGCATGCGAGCATCATGCACATTTCGGAGTTCAATAAGGAGATTGCTTCCTCGCGGACCTTCTGTTTCCTGCACGAACTGGAAATGTTGCTGAACCATAATCTGATCCGGGGCGGCGACCTGAACAATGCCATCGTGGTAGTTGATAAGGAAGTAAGTGAAGAGGAACTGGCCCGCCTGGCAAAATTATTCAAGCGCGAAAAAATATCTGTCGCAAAGGAAGGAATCCTTAACAACATCCGGCTTCGCCACCAGAACGAACCTGCACGCCATAAGTTACTGGATGTGGTTGGCGATCTGGCCCTGGTAGGAGTGCCGCTGAAAGCACATATTATGGCCGCCCGTCCGGGTCATGCGGCCAACGTGGCCTTTGCCCGCAAGATCAAGGCCCTGATCAAAAAAGACCGGACGAAAAAGCGGATCCCGAATTATGATCCATTGGTTAAGCCGTTGTATGACGTTAATCAGATCATGGGCATGTTGCCCCACCGCCCGCCCTTCCTGCTGATCGACAGGATCCTGGAAATGAGCAATAATCATGTGGTGGGTCTGAAGAACGTTTCCATGAACGAAGATTTTTTTCAGGGACATTTTCCCGGAAACCCGGTTATGCCAGGTGTGTTGCAGGTGGAAGCCATGGCTCAGACCGGTGGGATCCTGGTCCTGAACACCGTACCTGATCCGCATAACTACTGGACTTATTTCCTTAAGATCGATAATACCCGTTTCAGGGATATGGTATTCCCCGGCGATACCCTTGTGATCCGTTGCGACCTGCTGGCGCCTATCCGTCGGGGGATCTGTCAGATGAAGGGCGTAGCCTATGTGGGTGAACGGATTGTCATGGAAGCGGAAATGATGGCGCAGATCGTTAGAAAAAAAGACGTATGATACAACCTCTTGCTTACGTTCATCCGCAGGCAAAAATTGCCGATAATGTCGTGATCGAACCGTTCGCTACGATCCACAAGAACGTGGAGATCGGCGAAGGAACCTGGATCGGTTCGAATGTCACCATTATGGACGGTGCTCACATCGGGAAAAACTGCCGGATATTTCCCGGAGCAGTTATTTCGGCGATTCCGCAGGACCTGAAATTCGAAGGGGAAGACAGCCAGGTGATCATTGGCGATGGTACCACCATACGCGAATGTGCCACCGTCAATCGCGGAACAAAGGCGCTTGGATATACGAAAGTGGGCATGGATTGCCTGATCATGGCCTACGCACATGTCGCTCACGACTGCATCCTGGGCGACCGTGTGATTCTCGGCAATGCCACCACCCTGGCCGGTCACATTACCATTGGTGACTGGGCGATCCTGAGCGGACTTACAGCCGTGCATCAATTCGTGAACATCGGGTCGCATGTAATGCTTTCAGGGGGGTCACTCGTTCGTAAGGACGTTCCTCCTTACACCAAGGCTGCCCGTGAACCGTTGTCCTATGTTGGCATTAATTCAGTTGGCCTGCGCCGTCGCGGATTTTCTCCCGAGAAGATCAACCATATTCAGGAGATTTACCGTCTGTTGTTCGTGAAGCATAACAATACCTCAAAGGCCCTGGATATCATCGAGGCTGAGATTGACCCTACGGAAGAACGGGATGAGATTGTGAATTTTGTGCGCAATTCCAACCGGGGCATCATGAAAGGGTTTTTCCAGTAATGAAATGGATATCGAACTACATAAAGTTGGCAGGCGATTTAACCGCGACTGGGTTTTCCGGAATATGGACTATCACATCATCTCCGGAAGGCGTTACGCAGTTCTTGGCCCCAATGGTTCGGGAAAATCTACCTTCCTTCAGGTCGTATCGGGCAGCCTGACCCCTTCGGAAGGCAGGATCGGTTACCGGCATCGAAGCGGTCCCGTTGATAAGGACATTGAAGTGGAAGAGGTTTATGAACACCTTTCCCTGGCCGCTCCTTATCTGGAACCTGAGGAGTCCTTTACCCTTTCCGAAAGTATCAACTTTCATTTTCGCTTTAAAAACTATGTCCCTGGCATCGATGACCGCGGTCTTATTTCCCTGCTGGGTTTCGAAAAATTTACCCATCGCCAGGTCCGTTACTTTTCGTCCGGTATGAAACAGCGGCTGAAACTGGCCCTGGCTGTCTGTTCCGATACTCCCTTGTTATTGCTTGACGAGCCTACCGCTAATTTTGATGAACAGGGTATCCGGTGGTATCATTCCCTGATTAGCCGTTTTGCTTCCGGACGCACCCTGATCGTTTGTTCCAACCAGCCACGTGAATACGAATTCTGTAACGAGCGTATTTCCATTACTGATTTCAAATAACCTGCTTACTGATTTCTTACTGGTGCCTTACCGGTGCCGGCACGAGGGCTGCTCTGCCCATCCGCTTTAAGAGGAAATAATGAGAGCGTAACGCGGAAAAGAAGTCCCGGTTTTCATGATAGGGAAGGCCGAACTCCTGTGCGGTTTCTTTTACAATACCGGAAAGCCCCTTATAGTGGATATGGCATATCCTGGGGAAAAGATGGTGTTCGATCTGGAGATTGAGTCCGCCACAGAGGAAATGAGCCAGGTTACTCTGGCTGGCGAAGTTGGCGGTAGTCATCATCTGATGAACGGCCCAGGATTCCTGTATGTTTCCCCGGACGTCGGGGTGAGGGAAATTCGTGTCTTCCACCACATGCGCCAGCTGGAAAACGAGTCCCATTACGTATCCTGTAGCCATATTCATTGCAATATAGCCGATCAGGAATTGCCACCAGGTAATATCCAATACGAGCAACGGGGTCAGAATGAATAATGAGTAGTATATGATCTTATAAAAGAACAGGTTGAAGTATTCAATTTTGGGATGTTTACACTTCTTGTTCCCTATGCATTTTTTGAAAAACTTCACATAATCTTTCCAGAAAAACCAGGATAGGGAGGTGAACCCGTATAGAGCAAATGCGTAAATATGCTGATACCGTTGAATCTTGTTAGCCTTGTCTTCCGGAGCTACTCTTATAAGCCCGGGAGCAATC
>DATCYD010000132.1:0-4673 GCA_036570465.1 Anseongella sp. | reverse complement strand
CAATGGCCGTCGCCCTGGGGCAAGGGCTTCCCCGGCTGGCACCTGGAATGTTCAGCCATGAGCAATAAGTACCTGGGCGAAAAATTTGATATACACGGCGGTGGGATCGATCTGATACCCACCCACCATACCAACGAAATTGCGCAGAATGTGGCCTGTTGCAAAGAGAATCCGGCGAATTACTGGATCCATACAAATATGCTCACAGTGAACGGCCAGAAAATGTCCAAATCACTGGGAAACAGCTTCTTGCCGCATGAACTGTTTTCAGGCACCCATCCTCTTCTCCGCAAGGGATACAGCCCCATGACCGTGCGGTTCTTCATGCTGCAGGCCCATTATCGAAGCACCCTTGACTTTTCAAACGAGGCCCTGGACGCATCCGAAAAAGGATTCCGCCGCCTGATGGCCGCTGCCGCCTTGCTGCACCGCTTGCCCAGCGGAAATAATTCCACCACCGATGTAACCGCACTGGAAGCCCGCTGCTATGCCGCCATGAATGATGATTTTAACAGCCCGGTGGCCATTGCCGAATTATTTGACGCTGCCCACCTGATCAATTCAGTCAAAGACGGAAAAGAAAGCCTGACCCCGGAAGATCTGGAGCGCCTCAAAAAATTATACCATCTGTTTCTGTTCGATATTTTCGGCCTGAAGGACGAATCCCCTGCAGGACAAGGTCTGGACGAAACACTGCAGATCCTGATAGACCTTCGGAAAGAAGCCAGGGAGAAAAAAGACTTCGCTACCGCCGATGTGGTCCGGGACCGTCTTCTGAAAGCCGGTTTCCTGCTGCACGACGGAAAGGAAGGAACCACCTGGAGCCGGTCCTGAACACCGAACACGTTGATATCCATCGGGTTTTTTATATTTGGAGCTATTTTTAAGCGGATGACAGGGAAAAAGATCATGTTCACCATCGCACTGGCAGCAGGAAGCATCGTCACGTCCTTCGGACAGGGACAGGAGATTGTTTTCTCCCTGGTCAATACCGATAAGGAATTTACACTATCTCTTCAGGAAGACGGCATCCGAAAGGCCTATCTGAAGTACCTTGACCGCGAAAGCCTGGTATTCACCCCCACAGCCGCCGAAGGTCCGGACTACTACCGTGACTACGAAGCCGACAGCGCAGGCCTTGTTCGTTTCCCCGGATGGGCCGAAGTATCGGATGACGGGCTGCTGGGCTATACCACCGGACCATTTGAGTTCCGGGACTTCATTTATGACGAAATTCCCGCTGCCACCGGCCATTATGTAACCATCTGGAGACGCAAGTCCGCCCGCGATAAGTGGAAGATCATCCTGGATATGCGCGTTAAACATGCCGACACGACAGCCTTAAGGCAAATCCTTTATAACCAGTCCATATCAGGCAAGGTCCCCGTAACACCAGCCTACGAACTGGTTAAATCAAAGCAAATCCTGCTCGATTCCGATGAATTATTCAATGTTTCCATGAAAGCTGGCCGGCTGGAATTCGGCTACAACGAATTCTATGACGACAGCGTTCAAGTGTTCCGTGCGAATTACATTCCCATCTTCGGAAAAGACAGCGCTAAGAAACACCTGCTGCAAATGCAAGGCAAGTATGTTTACACCACTGCAGACGGCTATATGAGCCATGTCCGGGATATCGCCTATACCTTTGGCACCGGCTATTATTACGAAAACATCCGAACCTCACGATTTGATCAGCATGTGAATTATGTGCGCATCTGGCGAAAAGACGCCAAGGGGCTCTGGAAAGTGATCCTCGATATTGAAAAACCCTTTGAGCAACCCATAACCACCACCGAATGAGCCTTGTAATAATCGGCACCGTCGCCTTTGACAGCATAGAAACCCCTTTTGGCAAATCCGGAAAAATCGTTGGCGGAGCCGCTGCCTACGCCGCGCTGGCTGCCTCCTATTTTTCGAAAGAAGTCAAGATCGTGGCCGTGGTCGGTGACGATTTCCCCGAAAGCGACATGCAAGACTTCCGTCGCCACGGCATCCAAACCGAAGGCATCCAGGTAAAGCCAGGAGAAAAATCATTCTACTGGGCAGGAAAGTACCACCGTGACCTGAACACACGCGACACCCTGACCACCGAGTTAAACGTCCTGGCCGATTTTGACCCCCTGATTCCCGAAAGCTACCAGGATTGCCGCCAGCTACTGCTCGGCAACCTCACCCCCTCCGTACAACGCACAGTCATCGAACGAATGCGGAAGCGCCCCGACCTAATCGTTCTGGACACCATGAACTTCTGGATGGATATCGCGTTGAACGATCTGCTGGAAGTATTGAAAATGGTAGATGTCCTGACGATCAATGACGAAGAAGCCCGCCAGCTGTCCGGCGAATACTCCCTGGTAAAAGCCGCCCGTAAAATCATAGACATGGGTCCACGAACGCTTGTAATTAAAAAAGGCGAACACGGCGCCCTTCTTTTCCAGGGAAACCAGGTCTTTTCCGCACCAGCCCTGCCGCTGGAAGAAGTATTTGACCCAACCGGCGCAGGAGACGTTTTCGCTGGCGGTTTCACCGGTTACCTGGCCCACACAGGTGACTCCTCATTTGAAAACATGAAAGCCGCCGTCATTTATGGAACCGCCATGGCCTCATTCTGTGTCGAAGAATTCGGAACCTCCCGCATCAAGGGCCTCACCCCCGAAACCATCGCCGCCCGCGTCAATCAGCTTGTTCAACTAACCGGTTTTACGGTTTCAAACCTCAAATCATAAAGTTTCTGGTTTATAGTTTCATTGCTGTTGCTCCGCAACACCTCAGTGTCGCTGCGCGACTCCTGGAAACCAGAAACTTCCAACTAGAAACTGTTGCGAAGCAACCTCCCCACCCGTTTAAAGCCCTCGAATACCCATTCCCCGTGCGGGGCGTCTTCCATCTCTCCGGTCAGATCTTGTCCTGCCCAATGTTCATAGTGCTGCCCTGTACGCCATAGCGAACTTTCGGTCACATCATATATGATTCCCCGGAATGCCACCCAAACCTGGGGCTTATCCTGCCCATTGCGTAAGGCAAGCTGTGAACGTGTATATTCGGGTAAAGGTTCAGGGGATAACAACATGATCTCCAAAGATGCAGCTTTTGAATGAAATTTTAACGGAAGATGGGAAGCTGACGCCGTCAATTACCTGCAGGATGTTCTACATCAGGCCATGAAAAAACACCCCGCCACTATGTTCCGTCTGTTAAATGAAAGGATTGATCCCTGCGACCACGGCTGTTTCGGCCCGTTTTCATTTTTTTATTTTTATTTTAACGGCCCTCATGAAAGTGCTGCCGACGCTAGTCAGCTGGCTCACCTATCTGAGGAGCTGAAAGATACTTATCCCGGTTTGGTAACGATGATGACCACCGCCTACAAGGTGTCTTCCGGCAAGGTGACAGGTCTCGCCAGCTTTCCGCATTTAACTTCGAATTAGCTTTGTAATAGTATCTCCGGAAAGAAATGACATTGAATTCCGGAAGAAGCACTTATTGAGTATATTGCACCTTCTGTTTCCCTGGTTATCGCCTGAGCGGGTAATGACGCAATGCCGTTGGTGGATGCCGGGTTAATTTTGGGATTCGAAAAGGCGATTCGCTTAAATTTCTGACAACACAAATGCACGAAGACATACCGGTTATTTCATGAAACACACCATTGCAGATAATTTCGGACGCATACATAACTATCTTCGGATATCGCTTACCGATGCCTGCAACCTTCGTTGCTTCTACTGCATGCCGGAGGAACATTATGATTTCGCCCCTCATAACCGGTTGATGCAAACCAGTGAGATCGAGGCGCTGGCCAGGCTCTTCGTAAACAACGGTGTGAACAAAATCCGGTTAACCGGAGGCGAACCTCTGGTAAGAAAAGACGCCCCTGCTATTATTGAAGCACTTTCGGCTTTGCCGGTGGAACTAAGCATGACCACCAACGGGATCAGGGTCAATGACATGTTGCCTGAAATTGTAAAAGCCAACTTTAACAGCATTAATATCAGCTTGGACACCCTGCAACGGAATAAATTTGTACAGATCACGCGCCGCGATTATTTTGACCGTGTACGGAATAACATCGATATCCTTTTGGGACAGCATATCCATACAAAGATCAATGTGGTGGTCATGAAGGGATTAAACGACGATGAGATCCTGGATTTCGTAGAACTTACCAGGTCTCTTCCGGTAGAGGTACGTTTTATCGAGTTTATGCCTTTCAGCGGAAACCGGTGGACGAGCAATCAGGTAGTCACATACCAGGAATTACTGGACAAGATCAGCTGCGTTTACGAAATAGAACCGTCAAAGCCCCGGCAAAACGATACCACAAAGCATTTTACTGTCAAAGGACATGCAGGAAATATTGGTGTGATCAGCACCATGACAGCCCCCTTCTGCTCTGATTGCAACCGCATGCGTTTAACAGCAGATGGAAAATTAAAAAACTGCTTGTTTTCTAAAGGAGAAACGGATTTGCTTTCAGCATTGAGAAACGGTGATGATGTTCTCCCGCTTATCCATCAAAATATCCGTTCCAAGGCAAAGGGGCTGGGCGGACAGCTTGCAGAAAATTTCAGGGATATAGAGGCAGATTCCCTTAAGAACCGGAGCATGATAACCATCGGGGGATGAAAAAACGACGCCTTAGAGGATTATGATTTTCTGATTCATGAAAA
>DATCYD010000131.1:0-2658 GCA_036570465.1 Anseongella sp. | reverse complement strand
GAAATCTCGCGTCGCCCTGGCAAAGACCTTGACTTCCGATGCCAATTTCCTGCTTTTGGACGAACCCACGAACCACCTGGACATCCAGTCGGTGAACGTGCTGATTCAAGCCTTGCAGCAATACGAGGGGACTTTCCTGCTGGTATCTCACGACCGGTACCTGGTGCAGGAAGTTGCCAATACCATCTGGTTTATTGAAGACGGCCAGCTACACGAATACCCGGGCACCTATGAGGAATACGAATACTGGAATGAGAACGTCCGGGTCCAGGGAGCGAAAGCCGGTGATCAAAATTCATCTTCCGGAAGATCCCCCGCAGGAAAGCCCGCATCTGAAACGATCAGTGCTGCACCGAAGCAGGTACCCAATAGCAATGGTGCTGATGAACACAAACGGAACGGTGAACTGAAAAAGCTGGGCCGGACCCTGGATGAGCTGGAACAGGAGATCGAAGCAAGAGAAGCACTCATCCGGAAGACAGAGGCCGAACTGGCCAGGGAAGAAGTTTATTCCATGCCGGAAAAGCTGGAAGAAGTGAACAGCCATTACCTTAGTCTGAAAGAAGAACTTGAAAAACTGAATACTGATTGGAACATGCTGGCAGAACGAATTACGGAGCTGGAAACACAATAAACCGCCTATGCAGCGCAGCCTAACCATCCTATTCCTCGTCCTGACCCTTCCAGGCGCCTATGCTCAGGAAGTCTATGAAAACCGCGTATTTGTACCGGACATCCGAACCGTGGAGTTTCATAATACGAGCGAAGAACAGACCCTGCCGGTGCTGGAGCTGGGAGGCAGTGATCACCTGATGTTATCTTTTGATGACCTGCGCGGAGGCTTCCGGGATTTTTATTACACGATCGAACACTGCACGGCTGAATGGAAACCATCCGCGATTCCCCAAATTCAGTACCTGAAAGGCTTTCCAGGCGAACGCTTACGGGACTATCAGGGCTCCTTCAATACTTACAAGGAGTACACGAATTACTGGCTGGAATTTCCAAACTTTGCCATGGAGCCCCTGGTATCGGGCAACTATATTCTGAAGATCTATGAAGACAATGACCCGGAGAACCTGGTTCTGACACGTCGTTTTTACGTACTGGATCGTAAAGTGTCTGTCGATGCCCGGGTAGTACGCAGCAGCCGCGTTGCCGAACGTGACAAGCGGCAGAAGCTTGATTTTAGCATTTACCACCCCAACCTGCAGATCTCCAATCCATTTGCAGAGATAAAAGTACGTGTGATGCAAAACGCCCGCGAAGACAACGCCTGGTGGGTTACCCGTCCGGTTTTCGTGAAAGCCGCCCAGCTGGTGTATAATAACGTAGATGTTACCGATTTTTACGGCGGAAATGAATTCAGGCGCTTCGATCTTCGCAGCGTCCGGTTCCGGGGCGAAGGAGTTGTATCCATTGAACACGACGACTTGTTTATCGCCACCCTCGAAACCGATAAACCCCGGATCAGCCAGGCCTACTCTTCTCTGATCGACTACAACGGCAATTATTTTATCCGCCTGCAGGAAGGGAACGAACCCGAAACAGAAGCTGACTATGTCCGGGTTAATTTTCGCCTTTCGGGAGACGGACTCCGGGGAGACTATTACATTTTCGGTGCCCTTACCGACTGGCAGCTGAACGAAGATTTCCGGCTCACCTACGATCCTTCTTCACGTACCTGGCAAGCCAGCCTCCTGTTAAAGCAAGGTATTTACGACTATATCTACGTCCATGCAGACTCTTCCGGGAAAATCGATAATCTGACAACCGAAAGCAATCACTACGAAACCGAAAATGACTATTATATCTTTGTCTATTACCGCCGCACAGGGAACCGCTATGATGAGCTGATCGGACTCCGCATGTTGAACACTGCTAACGTACAGCCATGAACAAGCTCACCGGCACGACCTGGACACTCCTCAAACGGGAATGGCTCCTGGAATGGCGTAACCGCTATGCGCTGAACGGCATTCTCCTCTACGCCGCGGCGACGGTATATGTGTGCTACCTCTCTTTCCGCCGTGTAGATCCAATTGTCTGGAACGCCGTCTTCTGGATCATCCTTGTATTCGCCGCCATCAATGCCGTCGCCAAAAGTTTTTTGCTCGAAAGCCGCGGCAAACAACTCTATTTCTACACCCTGGCCAGCCCTCAGGCTGTCATCCTTGCTAAAACTTTATACAACATACTGCTAATGCTTTTGATTGCTTCGGTATGCCTCGTCTTCTATATCATCGTCTTCGACAATCCTGTTGCGGATATGCCCATGTACCTGCTGTCGGTCCTGCTGGGTTGCGTCAGCTTCGCCACTTCCCTGACGATGGTCTCCGGCATCGCCTCCAAGGCGGGCAACAATTTTTCCCTGATGGCCATCCTCAGCTTCCCTGTCGTGATCCCTGTCCTGATCCTCCTCATCAAACTCAGCAAAAACGCCATGGACGGGCTCGACCGTTCCGTCAGCACAAACGAAGTCGTCCTTCTCCTGGCCGTAAATGTGATCGTGGTGGTTTTAGCATTGATCCTGTTCCCCTTCCTTTGGCGTGATTAACCAGATCAAGCGTCTTCGCCTTCCGGATTTTTTCCTGTACATTTGCCCTGATCACACAACAACGTTGAACGGCCGCGCAGCGGCCTTAAACTCCGCCGGAG